>JAAHGE010000155.1 GCA_010672635.1 Desertifilum sp. SIO1I2
TCATCGGAACTGGAAATGAGCAGTTCCGATGCTACTGGCATTAAAGGAGTTTTCAGTTCAGTAATATCACTGAACCTCTAGGGAGAGTTATTAAACGTTTCTCCCTAAACCGTAAACTTACGGAAGCTGATTTTCACTTTGTCCCTTTTTCCGAGAAATTGACCCGTTCATAAACTGTATGAGCGAAGCTTCATTCGATTGAGGGATTGTAAAGCAAGTCAGACTTCACGACGATCTTATTCTATTTTCTAGGGA
Organism: Desertifilum sp. SIO1I2; assembly: GCA_010672635.1. Taxonomy (GTDB): domain Bacteria; phylum Cyanobacteriota; class Cyanobacteriia; order Cyanobacteriales; family Desertifilaceae; genus Desertifilum. Next base: position 256 of record JAAHGE010000155.1, read on the forward strand.
GTTCGGATCTCTCCGGAACCCCAAGACGCACGATTTTCCTTGTGTAAATTTGATACAGGGGGCGATCGCACCTTGTAACGGGCGATTGTCCTATTTTTTCTTTGACCAGGCAAATTGTACAGCAGATTGCCTAATATCCCGGAAAATTTCAGCAATCATCAATTCCAGGTTTAACACTTTTCTGCGAGAATACTCTTCTACCCTGAGTCAGACTCAGCCTAGAAATCTGTCAAACGTTACATGAATTCACCATGCATCGCTTTCGAGTAGAAGTCATTTCCAAAATGCATAACCCCCAGCAAGTGGTTTATGCAGCACTACACCAAGACTATAGTGAAAATCTAGTCTTCGACGACCAATCAGAATGGCCCTCTGAATCGAAGTGTGGCGAACTTATTGTTAAACGACTGCTGAGAGGCGATCGCGGACATTTTGGACCGCTTGAACATCCCAATATTGTCTTTAATTGCGGTTACTTTCCCCACAGCGTCATGCAGCAAATTCGGACGCATCGAGTCGGAATTTCCTTTGATGTTCAATCTAACCGCTATACCGGGAAGCGCATTATTGATGTTACTGAGGGATCGAGAGATATTGAGGAAGTTTTTTATTTGCGTCCTGTTGGTTTTTACAGCGATCGCCAAGGGAAACGCTACGAATATACTCAACAACAGCGCGATCGCGATTTGGCTTGGTGTTTAGAAGCGGCTAAACGGTACGCTCAGTTAATTGCTGAAGGAGCCGCAGAAGAACACGCACGCGGGATTATTCCTTTTGATGTGCGCCAGCATTGGGTAATGTCTTTAAATGCGCGATCGCTCATGCATCTTCTCGATCTGCGAGCTAAACCTGATGCTCAGTTAGAATGTCAGAAACTCTGTGAGTTAATTTTTCCCCACTTCAGCGAATGGATGCCTGAAATTGCTCAGTGGTACGAAAAAACGCGCTTGAAAAAAGCACGACTTTCTCCTTAAAACTCAAGTTGAGAGTGAATCTTATATAACTTTAAAATTAACCGCTAGCGTCTTTCACTCTGACTTCTAGCGGTTAACTGAAGATTATGGACTACCAAAGCGCTCTAATTGGAGCAGTTTGGTCATCATCAAATTGTCCACTTTCTGGAAACTGTTGTTGTTGGAATTGTTCGGGTTGTTGTTGAAATTGACCCGGTTGCTGTTGGAATTGTCCGGGTTGTTGTTGAAATTGACCCGGTTGTTGTTGGAATTGTCCGGGTTGTTGTTGCTGGAATTGACCTTCTTGCTGGCGTTGTTCTTGTTCGATCAATTGACCTTCGCGATCGCGGTCTTGAACCGGATCGAACCGCTGACCCGGTTCATTGGTTGGTCCTGCGGGTCGAGTTGCCGGACTTTGAGTATCTCCGGGAGTGGGTCCGCTGCCAGTACCCGCAGGTTGAGCGATCGCAGGTAAGCTAGCAACGCCGCCAAACATTAAAGCTACGGTTAAACCGGTAAGGAGTTTAAATTTTTTCATGTCAAAAATAACCTCTGCTGGGGAGGAAACGATTGGGGGACAAAGTTTTACTGTCAACTCAGTTCTCGATGTTGAGAAATGTTGAATATCAACTTATCCAACCTTAATCAGAATGAATCAGCCGGTAATCTACCCCAAGGGCTATTTGACGATCGCGATCGCTCTACCTTTAGCCCTATGCCATCAAACCTTAGAAAAAATCACTTGTTCGGGTTGATCTTGATACTTTCCGCGCCGATTTTCATAACTCACCGAGCAAGGTTTTCCTTCTAAAAATAAGAGCTGCACGACTCCTTCAGAAGCATAAATCCGACAATCTGCACTAGAAGAATTAGAAAATTCTAAAGTTAAATGGCCCCGCCATCCTGCTTCAGCCGGGGTTAAATTGGCAATTAATCCTACCCGTGCATAGGTACTTTTTCCAATGCATAAAACGGTAATATCATCAGGGATCTCTAGCTTTTCTAAAGCCACTCCTAACCCATAGGAATGAGCTGGTAAAATAAAATAACTTCCATTGCGATCGCTATGCAGTTTGACGGGTTCAAGATTCTCGGAATTAAAGTTTTTCGGATCGACTACCGTTCCTGGAATATGACGGAAAACGCGAAACTCAATAGGAGATAGACGAATATCGTAACCAAAACTGCTTAAGCCGTAGGAAATGACTGGCAAGTTTTCGACTCGACGAATCAATTGAGACTCAAAAGGAGAAATCATCCCTTTTTGAGCCATTTCTCTAATCCAAATATCGTTTTTAATCATGCCAACTTAAGCCACCCAAAAAGTCACAACTCCAGAGTGAAAAGCATATCGGTTCGAGGGACAAGATTCAACCCCTCCATCGAGATTCTTTTTGCTGTTGCAGTTGGGTAATTTTAAGGGCGATGGGAACGACGAATTTCTGTAATTTGATCGGCCACATCGAGAAGAGCTTCCGGCATCTCTGGGCCAGTTAAAATGATGTCTACATCGGGAGGACGGCGATCGAGGAGTGCGAGAACTTCCGCTTGGGGAATCAGACCCAATTTAATCGCTAAACTCAGTTCGTCGAGTACCACCAAAGAGTATTTGCCAGCTAAGACAACCTTTTGGGTATGTTGCCAAAGCCTTTGCAGAGAAGCCGCTTCCACTTCGTCTAAGTGGGGCGTATCGATACAGCGGGGTAAATCGCAACGAATCCAATCGAGGTTTTGCCCAAATTTCATGGGATTTTCGTATCCTTGACCAATACCCCCTTTGAGGAACTGGACGACTAAGACGGGCATTCCCTGGCTGGAAATTCGCAATGCCTGCGCCATGACGCCGGTAAAAAAGCTACGGTGCGCGCCGGTGAATACCTGAATGAGTCCTTCAACCGTTGGGGGAAGCGAACGTTCGAGGTTAACAGATGAAGTTTCGAGCTGTGAGACCATGTATGCAGTAACCGATGAGCAATAAACTTAGAGGGCAGATGCGAGAGTTTGTGGCGTCGCGAAGTTCTGCCGCGCCCAGATATATATTTAGTGTAATTTGCAAGCCGCATTCCCGATCAAACACTAGATGTGCGCTGGCGTCAAGGGGGAATTGACGAAGGGGTACAGCCCAACCCGTAATATATCTACAGAGAGTCTGATAGTAAGGTAGCAGGAGTAACAAAGCGTGAGATTGGTGCTTTTGGGAGGACCTGGTGCAGGAAAAGGAACGCAAGGGAAACGGTTAAGCGCAAAGTTGCAAATTCCGTTGATTTCTACCGGCGAAGTGTTGCGAAATGCGATCGCTCTTTCTAGCGAGTTGGGTCAACAAGCTCGGTCGTTTGTGGAAAAGGGGGAATTGGTTCCCGATGAGTTAATGATTCAGTTTATGCGCGATCGCTTGTCTCAGACCGACACGGCTTCCGGTTGGCTGCTAGAAGGCTATCCCCGGACGGCGTTTCAAGCTGAAGAGTTGGATTTTTTGCTCGATGAGCTACAACAATCTTTGAATGGGGCAATTTATTTAGAAGTTCCCGAAACGATTATGCAGCAGCGATCCGCCAGTCGCGGGCTACCCGACGATCGCCCGGAGATTGTCCAACGGCGGATTGAACTCTTTTGCGATCGCACCCTCCCAATTCTGGAATACTATGATAAGCGCGATCGCTTATTAAAGATTGACGGAAACTTGACACCAGAACAAGTTCATCGTGATATTTTGGGAGTGCTTAATCTCCCCTAGCGTTTCCTCGTTAAATTGTCCTATGTCTTGGCAACGTCCTGATGGTCGTCAACCTCATCAAGCCCGCTCGGTTCGCTTTGAACGGGCTTACAATCGCTTTGCGACTGCCTCAGTGGTGGCAAGTTGCGGCGATACTCAGGTTTTGTGTGCGGTTACGCTGCAAGACGGGGTGCCTAAGTTTCTTGAAGGGTCGGGGAAAGGTTGGCTAACGGCGGAATATCGCATGTTACCTACCGCCACCCCTCAACGCCAATCTCGCGAGTTTCTCAAGCTTTCAGGACGCACTCAAGAAATTCAACGTCTGATTGGTCGGAGTTTAAGAGCAGCAGTGGATTTAGAAGCCCTCGGCGAACGGACAATTTTGATTGATGCTGACGTGCTGCAAGCTGATGCGGGAACGCGAACGACTTCGATTACGGGGGGATATGTTGTACTTGCTGAAGCGCTTAATCAGTTGGTGGCAAAAGGGGTGTTAGAGCGATCGCCCATTCGTCATGCAGTTGCTGCTGTTTCTGTTGGCTTGCTGGCAGGCGAACCTTTCCTTGATTTGTGCTACCTCGAAGATGTCCAAGCCGATATTGACTTGAATGTGGTGATGAACGATCGGCTAGAACTGATTGAGATTCAAGGGACTGGAGAACATAATAGCTTTAGTCGTTCCCAGTTGAATCGCATGATTGACCTGGCAGAAGCGGGAATTAAAGAATTGTTAACAGCTCAACAAAAAGCACTCTATTCCTCGGCCTCTTAACAGAAAAAGAAAGCGTGAAAGGCTGAAAGGGTTATTGTGTTGTCGTAATATTTCTAAATGACTATTTAGTGATGATTGAGATTAGATTTTCATTATCGCCCCAATGGCTGAAAAAATTGTACGCTTTTTCTAAACTATTAGCAACCCCTAAAAATATACAAATTCGGCATCCAATTTCATTCCCATCAAATCCGCCTTCTACTATTTCCTATACTCCTAAGAAATCGCTTTCAATTTTATAATTAATCCCCTATAAAAGTGTTCCAATCCTCAGTCAAATCCAGCTAAATCTAGGCAACCGTAAAAAAGCTGTAACAAATTAGACGATTTTTATTACAGAACATCGCAGAAAGTTAAGTTTTTTACAGAAAAACCGCCTGCTCTAAACCCCCAAAAGCTCTGTATCCCTATTCAATAAACCCTTACAGCGAATGAACCTTTCACATTCACCCATAACAGTCCCAACTGCACAAAGCGCGGCATCTGATGAGACAATCAAAAACATTGCATCAAGGGCAACAGTCCCCCCTGAAGAACCCTAGCCTGATTCAAAACTGCACCCTTTCAACGGAGACTCACGTATGAAATTGGCTTACTGGATGTATGCAGGTCCCGCGCACATTGGCACTCTTCGCATTGCCAGTTCCTTCAACAACGTCCACGCCATCATGCACGCTCCCCTCGGCGACGACTACTTCAACGTCATGCGCTCCATGCTAGAGCGGGAACGGAACTATACCCCAGTCACAGCCAGTATTGTTGACCGTAACGTTTTGGCACGCGGCTCTCAAGAAAAAGTTGTAGACAATATCGTTCGCAAAGACCGCGAAGAAACCCCAGACCTAATTGTTTTAACCCCCACCTGCACCTCCAGCATTCTGCAAGAAGACTTGCAAAACTTTGTAGAACGCGCCCGCATGGATGCCAAGGGCGATGTCATGCTGGCTGATGTCAACCACTACCGCGTCAACGAACTGCAAGCGGCAGATAGAACCCTCCAGCAAATCGTCCAGTTCTATCTAGAGAAAGCCCGGAAGAAAGGCGAACTACCGGAAGGGAAAACCGAAAAGCCCTCCGTTAATATTATTGGTCTGACAACGCTGGGTTTCCACAATAACCATGACTGCACCGAACTGAAGCGCCTCATGGGTGACTTGGGAATTGAAGTCAATCAAGTGATTCCCGATGGAGCCTCAGTTCATAACCTCAAAACGCTACCCCGCGCTTGGTTTAATTTAGTGCCCTATCGCGAAGTGGGGTTAATGGCGGCGCAATATCTCGAAACAGAGTTCGGTATGCCTTATGTGGGCATTACCCCAATGGGAATTGTCGAAACTGCCCGTTGCATTCGCAAAATTCAACAGGTGCTAAACGCGCAAGGGGCGCAGGTGGACTATGAGGACTTCATTGACACCCAAACCCGGTTTGTCTCGCAAGCGGCTTGGTTCTCTCGGTCAATTGACTGTCAGAATTTAACCGGGAAAAAGGCGGTAGTATTTGGTGACAATACCCATGCGGCGGCGATAACCAAGATTTTGGCCAGAGAAATGGGCATTCATGTGGTGCTGGCGGGTACCTATTGTAAGTACGATGCGGACTGGTTTAGAGAGCAAGTCAGCGAGTATTGCGATCAGGTCTTGATTAGCGATGATAATGCTCAAATTGGCGATGCGATCGCGCGTTTAGAACCCTCAGCAATTTTTGGTACCCAGATGGAACGCCATGTCGGGAAACGCTTAGATATTCCCTGCGGCGTGATTGCTGCCCCCATTCATATTCAAAACTTCCCAGTGGGGTATAAGCCATTTGTGGGGTATGAAGGGGCGAATCAAATTGTTGATTTGGTCTACAATTCCTTTACCTTGGGCATGGAAGACCACCTGTTAGAGATATTCGGCGGACACGATACAAAAGAAGTGATTACCAAAGGTATCTCGGCGGAATCGGATTTGAATTGGACGAAGGAAGCTCAAGCAGAACTTAATAAGGTTCCGGGTTTTGTGCGCGGGAAGGTCAAGCGCAATACTGAAAAGTTTGCCCGCGATCGCGGTATCGCCCAAATTAGTCTTGAGGTGATGTACGCGGCTAAAGAAGCAGTGGGTGCTTAAAACCATTTCTCAGCTTTGAGAAACAGGGGAATAGAAAAACGTCAAAGGAAAATTCTCTTCCCCTTTGACGTTTTAGGTTGGTCAGGAGTTAGGACAAATGGACTGGGGTGAAGACGCTCTAGGAGAACTCTCCCTTTAACGTGCAGAGTTACATAACTTAACAAAAACAGAGGTCAATTTAGCTCGTTGGGTAGCTGGTTGAGCAGTTTTTGAAAAGCTAAAGCGCGATGGCTGATTTGTCGTTTAAGTTCTGGGGGCATTTCTGCAAACGTGAGCTGATATTGGGGAACATAGAAAATCGGGTCATAACCAAAACCGCGATCGCCCCTTGGAGAATGCAAAATTTCCCCGCGACAAATTCCTTCTACTAAAGCCGCAATTTCTCCATTAGGGCGAGCGATCGCGATCGCGCAAACAAATTGAGCCTGTCGATTAGAATGTTCTTCCAACTCCTTTAACAGGCGTTGAATGCGCTCCGTATCCGTTTGAGCGTAGCGAGCCGAATAAATTCCAGGCGCACCCTCTAACGCATCTACTGCTAAACCCGAATCATCTGCGATCGCCCATTGATTGAGGGCTTTCGCCACTTCAGATGCCTTCAGGCAAGCATTTTCTTGAAAAGTTTGTCCGGTTTCCTCAATCTCCAACGCATCCGGCTTGAGTTCCAACTCCCAAGTGCGATCGCTCAGATGTGCCTGCATTTCCTTCAGCTTACCCGGATTTCCCGTCGCCACCACCAATTTAGTCATGCGTTTCTCTCAAAGCTAAAACCCAATTTATAGCTATAGTCAGTCTAATTGAGTTGCGAACCCTTCCTCACCCCCCCAACAGAGGAAGTCAAGAATTTTCAACAAGAATGCCCCTTAACGGGTTGAAGACGAAAAGCGCTCATTAAATAAAACCTGCACTTGTTGAAACATCTCAGACAAATTCGCCGCCCGTTTTTGTGCCTCGGCTAGCTGATTTTGGCGTCCATCTTCTTCGAGTTGACGAGCAATTTCAGAGAGTGCTTGCGCCCCCACATTTGCCGCAGAACCCTTCAAGCGGTGAGAGAATTGAATCAACCCCGCACAATCGCCCGCACCAATTGCCCGCTCGATTGCTTGGAGATCCTCCGGCGTTTTCTCAATAAAAATCTGCAATAACTTCTGTTGAATCTTGCGATTTCCCCGCGTTACCCGTTCCAAACGTTCCCAATCCATCACCTGTCGATCCTCACGCGAATTCGGAACCTTTTGTTGTCCATTATGAACCTCAATGGGTGGGCGAACAATCTCCACGGCATTTGTCCAGCGATGGATAATCTCTGCAAGATCCTCTTGTTCAATTGGCTTACTTAAATAATCATCCATCCCTGCTGCCAGACACTTTTGTCGATCGACTAACAACGCATTCGCCGTCAATGCAATTACAATCGTATGACGGCGGGTACCCTCGCGCTGGCGTAACTCTTGCGTTGCCTTATAGCCATCTAGTTGTGGCATTTGACAGTCCATCAAAACCAAATCGTAATCTTGCTCAGAGAGTTGTTCTAACACTTCCAATCCATTAGAAACACATTCAGCCTGATAACCTAACATTTGGAGTTGATTGAGCGTCACAATTTGATTAATAGGATTATCCTCAGCCACCAAAATTTTCAACGGTTTAACGACTTTTTGCGGAAGTTGCGTTAAAGCTTGCGGTGAGGGAAGTTGCAATAAATGACGATTCGTCACCTGTATTAAGCAATTCAGCAAACCCGACGCCCGAATTGGCTTGTGGAGATAACCGTTTGCAGGGATTCCCAACACCGTTTCCACTTTATCTTGTTGCGACTGAGGCACCATTAAAATAATTGGGGTTTGAGCAAACGCTAAGTCTGCTTTTAAAGCATTCGCCAGCCAAACTGCCCCATTACTTGCAAGCTGCCAATCGAGTAAAATTGCATCGTAGGGATGTCCCTGAATTAGTGCCGTTTGCATCGCTCGCAATCCCGCAGTGCTATTAACAGCTTCATCGGTGAGAATACCCCAAGCTTGGGTTAAACACCGCAACGATTGGCGAACGACAGCACTCCCCTCTACGATTAAAAGACGGAGGTTAGCGAGGGTAGCTTGCGCGACGGCTTCGGTTTGGCAGGCGCGTGTTTTTTGTTTTTTGAGTTCTACTATAAACCAGAAACAAGAACCCTGCGGTTGATTGGGTTCGTAGCCAATGATACCGCCCATTAACTGCACCAACTGGTGACAAATAGCTAATCCCAAACCCGTTCCGCCATATTGACGGCTGGTGGAAGCATCCACTTGGGAAAAGGCTTGAAACAGTTTAGATTGATGCTCTTGAGAAATGCCAATTCCCGTATCTTTCACCGCAATTCTCACCCAAGCCGTTTCTGAAGTTTCGGCTTCTAAGCTAACTTGAATGACGGCTTCACCAGCTTCAGTAAATTTTATGGCATTTCCGACTAA
>JAAHGE010000156.1 GCA_010672635.1 Desertifilum sp. SIO1I2
TAGTTTTCCAATCCATAGGTGGGCGGAGCGGATAATTCAGTACGGGCTGCCGGATCTTCTAAGGTTTGTTGAAACATGGGTCACTTTCCTTTTCATATAAAGTCTGTATAATTCACTCTGTTTTAATCCTATGCCTTTCTTTTAAGAGAAAAAATAAATTCCGAAAGATTTTAGGATTGATATTTTTTATCAAAAAATATGAGCTAAATATTGGCTTTTTTGTACTTTAATGAAAAATCGCGATCGCCAACTGTTGAATTGTCTCTAAAACCTGACACAATTGATGAACGCCCTTGTCTTTTAAGATAAGGAATGATATAGACCAAACTTTCTAATCAACATGGACAACTTTACCCAAACCCCCCTTCCAGAATCTCATTCTTGGACGCCAGAAAATTTAGAGGCGTTTTGGATGCCGTTTACCGCCAATCGGCAATTTAAAAACCAACCGCGCTTACTCGCCAGCGCCGCCGGGATGCACTACACCAGCGTAGACGGTCGTCAAATTCTGGATGGAACAGCGGGTTTGTGGTGCGTTAATGCCGGCCACAGTCGCGAAAAAATTGCCCAAGCCGTTTCTCAGCAGATTTCCACCCTAGATTACTCGCCAACCTTTCAAATGGGGCACCCCATCGCCTTTGAGTTAGCGAATCGCCTAGTCGCCATGCTTCCCCAGGCTTTTGACCATGTTTTCTTTACCAACTCCGGTTCGGAATCCGTAGATACAGCCCTCAAAATTGCCCTGGCTTACCATCGGGTTCGCGGCGAAGGTACCCGTACCCGGCTGATTGGGCGAGAACGCGGCTACCACGGCGTCGGATTTGGGGGGATTTCTGTGGGGGGCATTTCTGCCAATCGCAAGTTTTTTGGCAGTTTAATTCCAGGGGTCGATCATTTACCCCATACCCACAATTTAGAGAAAAATGCCTTTAGTCAAGGACAACCCCAGTGGGGGGCGCATTTAGCCGATGAATTAGAACGGCTGGTGATGTTGCACGATCCTTCAACCATTGCCGCCGTCATTGTCGAACCCGTTGCCGGATCGACGGGGGTATTATTGCCGCCGGTGGGGTATTTGGAACGGTTGCGGCAAATTTGCGATCGCTATGGCATTCTCTTAATCTTTGATGAAGTGATTACCGGATTTGGGCGCTTGGGCACTAGCTTTGCGACCGAATACTTTGGCGTCATACCCGACTTAATGACCGCTGCTAAAGGCTTAACCAACGGCACCGTGCCAATGGGGGCTGTATTTGCCCGTCCGGGAATTTATCAAGCCTTTATGGACGCCCCGGAAAATAGCATTGAATTCTTCCACGGCTACACCTATTCCGGTCATCCCGTCGCCTGCGCCGCCGCCCACGCCACCCTCGATATTTACGCAGAAGAAGGGTTATTTGAACGGGCTAAATCCCTCTCAGGCTATTGGGAAGAGGCGATTCATTCCCTGCACGGTTTGCCCCATGTTATCGATTTGCGGAATTTAGGATTAGTGGCGGGCATTGAATTAGAATCGATTGCAGGCAAGCCCGCTGCCCGCGCCTTTGATGTGTTTTTGCGCTGCTACGAACGCGGGGTACTGATTCGGACAACCGGGGATATTATCGCCCTCTCGCCACCCTTAATTGTAGAAAAATCGCACATTGACCAAATGGTTGGAACCCTGGCGGAAGTTTTGCAAGCCGCAATCTGATTTGCGATAGAGTTCGCCAGCCCCTACAGTTCGGTACAGTTAGAGGCAGTTTTCCCAAATGTACTGACAACATGGCTTTGAAACGCGGTAGTGGCATCTTACTTCATCCCACCAGTTTACCGGGGCGGTTTGGTATTGGCGATTTGGGGCAGTCTGCCTACGAGTTTGTAGACTTTTTGGCGAAAAGCGGTCAAACTTACTGGCAAGTTCTGCCCTTGGGGCCCATTGGTTATTACCATTCGCCCTATACGATGAATTACAGTGCCTTTGCTGGGAATCCGTTGTTGATTAGTTTGGAACAACTCGTAGAACAGGGGTTATTGCAACAGACAGAACTTACCCCGGTTTCTGAGAAGGCAACGGTATACGGCAAGGTAGACTACGATCTCGTCATTCCATTAAAACAAACGTTACTCGAACGGGCCTGCGATCGCTTCTGGCAGAACTCTACTGCCCAACCTGACTTTGCCGCCTTTTGTCAGCAACAAGCCTGGTGGTTAGACGAATATACGCTATTTATGGCGTTATTAGAAGAAAACCATAACCAGCCTTGGAATCAGTGGGAACCGGCCTTAGCGCGTCGCCAGCCGGAAGCCCTGAAAGCCAAAGCTGAAACCCTCAAAGATCGGATTCGGTTTCATCAGTTCGTGCAATACCAATTTTTTGAACAGTGGAAAGCCCTGCGAACCTATGCCAACGATCGCAAGATTCAAATCATTGGCGATGTGTCGATTTATGTCTGCTACAACAGCGCCGATGTGTGGGCGAATGCAACCCATTTTTCCCTCGATCCGCAAACCCTAGAAGTGGCTTGGCAGGCAGGCGTTCCCCCCGATTACTTTAGCGAAACCGGTCAACTGTGGGGCAACCCGGTTTATAACTGGGAACACTTGCAAAAGACGCAGTATGCTTGGTGGGTTCAGCGGTTTCAGGCAACGTTGCAGTACGTGGATATTGTCAGAATTGACCATTTCCGCGCGTTTGAAGCTTATTGGCGCATTCCCCAAGCAGAAACCACGGCGCTAGCTGGGGAATGGGTGAAGGTTCCGGGGGTGGAGTTTTTCCAAACCTTGGGGGAAAAGTTAGGACAATTACCCGTTTTAGCGGAAGATTTGGGTACGATTACTCCAGAAGTTGAAGATTTGCGCGATCGCTTTGAGTTTCCGGGAATGCGAATTTTGTTATTTGCGTTTGGCGAGGCGGGAACAGAAGCCTATTTGCCCCATCGGTATCGGCAAAACTCAGTGGTGTATCCGGGAACCCACGATAACGATACCGCAATGGGTTGGTGGCAGCAGAAAGCCACAGAACAAGAAAAACAGCATGTTACAGCTTATATCGGCAAATCGCACTATCGAGAAATTACGGAAATTCACTGGGAGTTGATTCGCCTCGCCCTGGCATCAGTCGCTGATATTGCTATTATTCCCCTACAGGATTTGTGGGGACTCGATAACCGCGCCCGGATGAACGATCCATCCCAAAGTGAGGGAAACTGGGAGTGGCGGTTTACAGATACTCAGTTGTTGACGGAAGATTTAAGCGATCGCATCCGTCAACTCACGCAACTCTACAGCCGCTAGCTTGGGGGGAAAAGAGTGCTGAGTGGGGAAGAAGTGCCAAGTTCCCTAACTTGCACAGCAAGTAGCGGTGTTCCGAGTAGGGTTGATAGTGCTGAGTTGAAAGTGCTGTTGCGCGGTTCTTGGTGCGAAGCAGCGTGCAAAGTAAGTATCGAGAACAACTCCTAACTCCCTTCTTTCCCCCACCTCCCCACCTCCCCATCTCCCCACCCTCTTCTTCCCCAACTCCTAATTCCTAATTCCCTTTCTTCCCCCCTATTCAACACAAAAAAAGGGGTGCGTTAAGTAGCGCACCCTCTCTCATGCAATTTTCAACCTTTGCACCCTAAAGTTTATTTCTGATAATTGCTCAATAACTGATGGTGTAGCGCGTCTTCAGTCTATAACAGCGAGGCGACATAGAACATTCCGAGCAAACCCAGTTGGACAAAAAGAATAGTGAGTATAATCATCGATCTTTCTCCAAGCCTGCTGAGGCAGCTTCCGTACATTTACTGGACTTGATGCTTTTCAGCATAGAAGATGTACGGGGGCGATCGCCCTCAACTTGGGACAACTTTATCGAAAATTTAAATTAAATTTCCAATGAGGCGATTTTTATTAAGGCAAGATGAAGCTTTTTCTAGCCTCTCCGTTAAATTGCGCTGAGAGAATTTACTTAACGCGAGAGATAAAATTCCATTTCTGGGGATGAGGAATCTAACACCTTTACAATGGCTCGATTTCTACCCTGTTGTTTAGCTTCATACAGCGCCCGATCTGCAACGGCAATTAAGATCAAAGGATCGAGTTTAACTTGAGGGATGATGCTGGTGACTCCCAAACTCAAGGTTAAATAGTCGTGAACGGGAGATTGAGCATGTACAATTTGCAGGTTGCGGACTGCACTTTGCATCCGTTCAGCCACTTTGAGCGCCCCTTGGATCGGCGTGTTGGGTAGAATAATGGTAAATTCTTCTCCCCCGTATCGCGCTACTAAATCGGCGGGACGATTGACTTGTTGTTGAATCGCCTGAGCCACTTGTTGCAAGCAAAAATCCCCTGCCAAGTGACCGTAGGTATCGTTATAAAGCTTAAAATAGTCTAGATCGCATAAGATTAAAGACAAGGGCGATCGCTCTCTGGCTAACCGCCGCCACTCCTGCCTAAAATGCTCGTTAAACGAACGGCGATTGTCCACATTTGTTAATTCATCTAATGTGGCTAAACGATTTAAGTCAGAATTCATTCTTTTCAGGGTGGCTTCTACTTTTTTGAGATGAATTAAAGATCCCAATTGAGTAGCCACGGCTCGGACTAAATTAACAATTCGCTGTTCTGATTTCAGCGACTCTTTTTTAAAGAAAATCAAAATCGCCAAGACTTCATTATCAAAAATGATGGGGACGCCCAAAGCCGTCTTTAAGCCCAAATCTAAAGCCACAGAAGTCCGCCAAACCAAGCGATCGCAAGGATAAGAAATATCTTCAATCCACTCTGCCTGTTTGGAAAGCCAGACTTTTCCCGGCAACCCTTCATTGGGCATAAAATTCAACGTTTTACGTTCGTTACGCAAGCTTTCCAATTGAGAATCTTTAGCATACCAGCCCGAACAGCATTCTAAACTGGTTTGGGTTTTATTGGGAATCCAAGTTTCTCCAAAATCCCAACCAATCACCTGACAAATATGTAAAAGTACGACCTCTAGAGCCGAATAAAAATCAACGGCTTCGCTAATTGCTTGAGTCGTTTTAAGTAAAAGATTAATTTCCGATTCTGTACGTTTTCGCTCTCTAATTTCTTGAGCCAGCAAGAGATTTTGTTCGTAAAGCGATTGATTTCTATGGTGCAGTGCTAGATGCAAACTCCGGATTGTCAGTTGATGCTTAACGCGCGCCAAAACTTCCGTAGCATGAAACGGCTTGGTAATATAGTCTACGCCACCAACCTCAAAAGCCTTTACTTTATCAAAAGCCTCATCTAAAGCGCTGATAAAAATGATGGGAATGGTCGAAGTTCTGGAACTTTTCTTCAGCAGCCTGCAAACTTCATAGCCATCTAGATCGGGCATGAGAATATCTAGCAAAATCAAGTCAGGAGGCTCTGTTTCTGCAACTTTAAGTGCCAGCTTGCTGCTGATAATTTTGCGGACTTGATAACCTTTTCCTTCCAGAATAGTCGATAAAACCCGTAGATTATTCGGATGATCGTCAACAATCAGAATATCTGCTACAGGGAATGATTCTTGAGGACTATTCATGGATCGGTGATTGAGTTAAATCGATAATCAAATCAAGACGAAAATTATTGACTAAATCCTTGAGCGCTTGGGCTAAAAATCGCTCGCTCTCAGGAATTTGTTCGACAAGCTGTAAAATTTGGCTTTCTCTGGCACAAAGTGTTGCGTGATGGAGATTTGCGATCCACTCCGGGGACATCGTGCTGAAATCCTCAGCCGTCAGTTTTCTGGAAAGACCGGATAACTCACAGGGTGCAGAATTCTCTTCTTCATAGATATAGCGTACTCCTAAATATTCAGCCATTTTGTCAAATAGCACAGATTCCTGAAAAGGTTTATAAACGAAGTCGTCGCACCCCGCAGCAATAATTTGGCAACGTTCCTCCTCAAATGCACTCGCCGTCAGCGCAATCACAATGGTAGACCAACCCTGAGATGCTGCTTTAATCTGTCGAGTGGCTTCATACCCATCCATTACGGGCATTCGGATATCCATCCAGATTAAATGAGGCTTCCAACTTGAAGATAACTTAACCGCCTCTTGACCATTCACGGCCTGTTGCACCTGAAATCCTAGCGGTTGCAGAAGCTGAAGCAATAATAAACGACTCTCATCGGCATCCTCAACAACTAGAATGCGATAGGGGGGTTGATTCGGTTCTAGTCCAATGACCCGTCGATGCGTTGGCCAAGGTTTGCAACTCGCTGAAGCAGTTTCGCTTAAATCAATATTAAATCTAAATGTTGTTCCTTGTGCGAGGTGACTGTCAACTTCAATTTCTCCTCCCATCAGACGGACAAATTCTCGGCTAATGGGCAAGCCTAAACCCGTTCCTTGCATAGACTGACGGCCGACGGTTGTTTGGACAAACGGATCGAATAACAAGTCCATTTCGCTAGGGGCAATACCGGGGCCTGTGTCTGTAATTTTAAAATGAAGGGCGAGGCGTTCTTTGTGCTGGGGGGTGCAAGATACGCCAAGACGGACGCTGCCTGCGGAGGTAAATTTAATAGCGTTGGCAAGGAGATTAACTAAAATCTGGCGCAATTTATTTTCGTCGGCTAGAACGTTGGAAGGCAGGTTTGGCGATCGCTCAACGATTAACTGCAAGCCTTTCTCGCTGGCTTTGAGTTGCAGCATCCGTTCAATGTCATCTAGAAATAGCGGCAGATGGAAACAATGGAGATTGAGCGTAATTTGCCCGGCTTCAATCTTAGCCATTGAAAGGATATCGTTAATCAGATTCAGCAAATGTTCGCCACTGCGGTTGATAATTTTCAGTTGTTCTTGTTGTTCGTTATCTAGGCAGTTGCTACGACTCAGCACTTGGCTAAAGCCGAGAATGGCGTTGAGGGGCGTTCGCAGTTCGTGGCTCATGTTTGAGAGAAATTGACTTTTCGCCCGGTTGGCGGACTCTGCGCGCTCTTTGGCTTGTCGCAGCGCAGTTTCGACATTTTTCAGTTCGGTGATATCGGTAGAAGTGCCAATGATGCCTTGCACGCAATCTTGAGCATCAATAAAAGGGCTAATGACGGTTTTATACCAACGCATTTCGCCTTGGGCAGTCATGATTTCCTGGGTTAAGGTTTGAGGCTGGCGCGTCTCCATGACTGCTCGGTTGGTGGCGAGGTACTGTTCGAGATGGACGGGGTCAAAGTTGGGGTTAAACTCATGCTCTCGTTTATTTATCATCCTTTCAGGAACCGTGCCGTGCATTTGAGCGCTCACTTTGTTAGCGATCAGAAAATATCCCTGACGGTCTTTAACGAAGATAGCGCTGGGAACCACATCAATGACCTGTCGCAGAAATTGCTGTTGCGCTTTAACTTCGGCTTCGGCTTTTTTGCGTTCTGTAATATCAATGGCCACGCCTCCGACTAAAAGCTGTCCGGTGGTGGTGGGGATGGGAAATTTATAGACTAAAAACTCGCCTGGGCTGCCATCGCGACGTACCCCTTGCTCAATGACTTCTAAGGTTTGTTTGCTGTTGATGACCTGACGAGTGTTTTTGAGATATTCTTGTCTGAGTTCGGCGGGAAAAAAAGAGAGGTCTGTTTTTCCAGGTTGGTAGGAGTTGGGGACGTTAAACTGGCGATAGTAGGCGGGGTTGAGATAAAGAATGCGTCCGCTTTCGTTGGTAATCCAAGCTGCGGCGGGGCTATTATCCATGAAGGCTTGGAAGCGGATTTCGCTTTCTTTGAGGGCGGCTTCGGCTTTTTTGCGATCGCTAATATCTTCAAAGAGGTAGAGTCTGCCAAAATAGCGATCGCCCTCACCTCGAATTTGGGCGCTAAAGCGACGGATTGTCCGCCCTTGGGTAAAGGGAATCTCGTCTTCAATCATGTCGCGGTTCTCTTCGGTTTGCAACAGTTTGCAAGATTCGGCAAAGGCTGGCACGTCTACGAGTTGGGAAAGGCAGTCGGGGATAATTTCGTTATTTTTAAGTTCGCCGCGCTGCATGGCGGCTTCTAAGTGTTCGATTCCCCATATTTGGCAAAAACGATGGTTAAGGTAGAGAATCTCATCGCTGCGGTTATCGACAACGTAAAAGGCTAAGGGGGAAGCATCTGCCATCGAACGCAGGAGGGTTTCTTGCCAACGCAATTCGTCTTCAACTTGTTTGCGATCGCTAATATCAGTGTGGGAACCGACCATTCTCACAATGTTATCCTGTTCGTCCCATAGGGCTTGACCGCGATCTAAAACCCATTTGTAGGTGCCGTTCTTACATAAAATGCGATGTTCGCTGAGATAAAATGGGGTTTCGCGGTCGAAATGGGCTTGTAGGGTTTGCATCACTCTCTCTAGATCGTCGGGATGAACGAGTTGAGTCCATGCGTCTAAGTGATGAGCAATTTCGCAATCTTGATAACCTAACATTTCCTTCCAACGCGTTGAAAAGAAAACGGCATTTGTTTTCACATTCCAATCCCAAATTCCATCGTTATTTCCGCGTAGTGCTAACTGCCAACGTTCTTCACTTTCTTTCAAGGCCTGTTCGGTCTGTTGATGTTTAAGTATTCTTTGTTCTAATGCTTGGTTAATCGCTTCGAGTTGGGCAGGGCTAGGAAACTGTAGGATTTTGGGTAATAAAGGAATCAGTTTAATGGCTGTACCTAGAGAGATGAGCGCTGAGATCGCTTTGAGAGTCCCGCTTATCCAATAAATAGGATGCCATAAAACCCATACCTCGATCGCATGGGTTGTAGCGCCAGCAATAATGAAGGCGCTAAACAGCAGGAACATCCAAGAATAGTGGGTATCTTGGCGTTTCTGGATGAGGTAGATTAAGGCGATCGCGATCGCATAATAGGTAAGAGCCATTAGCAAATTGGCAAAAATATGCAGTCCGATTAACCCAGGTTGCCACAGATAACAGCGACCGTGAGGAAGAAACGAACTGACTGCAAAAATAGCATTTACAGAGGCTAACACTTAGAAAATTCTGCAATAAAAACGCTCTTTGTTTCTAGCATTTCCTATCAGTCAGCAATATTAAACCTTTATTAAGGCAAAACAGAATCTATAACCCCTTTTATTCCCGTTCCGGGAGAGGTCGCAGCTAGCACTCCTCAATCAAATCTAGACCTTCGCTAATTCCCCTCGCCCGCCAGGAGATGCTTGGGGTAAGGGGAATTTTACAACCGACTTAGGATCGATGTTATTCTTCTTGAATTACAGCAACTTGCCAATGGGCAGTTTGAGCTACAGGCTGTAAGGCGAGGAACAATACTCCCTCTTGCCAAGTTTGTTCC
>JAAHGE010000157.1 GCA_010672635.1 Desertifilum sp. SIO1I2
TGCAAGTATGGCGGATTTTGTGCCAAGCTGTTTCTAGTGGCGATCGCCATTCGCCTGATTAACGAAGTTTGGTCTAATACCAAGGTATTCTCCCTTTATTTGCGCGCCATCGGTGAGTAAGCTGCTGCGGAGTCCCCCTAACAGACTGTAGTAGACGGTAAAGGCTGTCACCAGACTGGCAGCTATCCAATAGCCAGGACTGCCTTCAGCGCCAAAATAAAGGGAGAATACCTTGGTATTAGACCAAACTTCGTTAATCAGGCGAATGGCGATCGCCACTAGAAACAGCTTGGCACAAAATCCGCCATACTTGCTGACTAAAAATTCCGGTACCGAATGATAGCCGCCGCGAACTCTCAGGAAGTAAAGCGCGATCGCCGCCGTGCCAAAGCTGAGATAATACAGGGTATACCCCACACCCCCGGCAATGCCTAAAGAACCGGCTAAACTTGCCGCATTATCAATTGACTTCGCAAAGACCCAAGTAATCGCAGCACTAGCTGCTAATAACCATAACCCTGGGGCTTTCCCTTGGGCAGATTCGCCCTGAAAGAATTCTGAGGCTGAAACTTGGTTGGGTGTGGTAACTTGCACAACCCGATAGATAAAGAGACCATACCCCAACAATAGCGCCCAAGTGAAGGTTGCAACCCACATGGCACTCTCCTTTCCCGATAATACTGATTTGATATCCTATCGCTTTCTATGGGTCTGGCAGAATATTTTAAGACAGCCTACCGTTTCTACCAGGGACTTCCAATCATCGTAAACCCTGACCAGTAGTAAGGGTGGTTTAATTGTTGATTATCGAGGGTTGCCAATTCCGGGGGAAGGAGAATTTCTCCTCGCGTACCCGAACCGCGCAACTGTCCATCTTCAATACTGACATGACCGCGCAGCATGGCTAACTGAGCTTGGCGCAGGGCTTCAGCTTTGATGGGGGCTTGGCTGAGATATTGGTAAAATTCACTCATTAGGGCTAGCGTACCTTCGTCAGAGACATACCAAAGGCTGGCTAAGGCGGTTTTGACCCCGGCTTGAATGGCTAACCCTGCAAAACCGAGTTCGGCTTGTTCGTCTCCAAAGGCGGTACGACAGGCGGAGAGAACTAACAGTTCAACGGCGGGATGATGCCAACCGAGTTGGCGCAGTTGGTCTAGAGTGAGTTGATCGTTTCCCCACAGTTGAATGTAGGAGTTGCTTAAGGCACCGGGTTTAAAGTCGGCGTGGGTGGCGAGGTGGATGATGGGGTAGGGATAGTTTTGCCGTTGCGATCGCAGATTGGTTTGGGTAAACTCGGCATTCAGAAACGCCTCACCCTGCCACAGCCGTTCGGAAATAACGCTAAGTTCGACGGGAACTGAAAGTAAGGGGGGAAGGGAGACAAATTCTGAGGCCCCCATTGCCAAAACTCTGGCATCTTTAAGGGGACGATAGCGCGTGTCCATTAAGCTGATGCTGGGAATTGCCGAAAGGCTATATTTTTCAATCAGGAATTGCTGGCCATCATGCAAGGCGGCGATCGGCAAACTTCGCAATCCAGCATCTAAACTAAACAGTAGGGTGTCGATAGACTCGGCTTGCAGGTCAGTTTCTATGGGGGCAATCAGCCAATCGTACAGTTGTTGCCCGACTTCTAGGTAGGCGGTAAATTCGCGCCGTCGGGGATTGGTAATTTCGTCATAAAATTGTTTAGCTGTGGCTAATACCTGTTGGCGAGAAACGCCGGGAACGACGTGACGAATGGGGACACCGTTCGCGGTGAAAACAATTAGTTCAATCTGGCTATCGGTTAGGGTAATATAGACGACTGCCGATTGCGTTCCGGTCGCTTGCGCGATCGCTTTGAGGGCTTCTCTGGCGCTGGCTGTAGTTAAACTGGAGTTCCCGACTTCTTCTCCAAAATAGTTGACAAATTCCGTGCTGCGTGCATCATCTAATTCGGCGATCGCTTCCAGCGAAACAACAGAGGTTAGCGGCGCATTCAAACTTCTCCCCTCAATATCCAAGTCTAATTGACTTCTCAGGGTGGAGACGCGATCTGCCAGTTCAGCAGGCGCTAGACTATTCCGAATGAAGGTGCGATCCAATTGAGCGTCCCTAAGTTCAGGTAAAATTGGGGGACGGTTAGGCAAGGGTTGAGAGTCGGGTACAGGCAGTATCGGTACGTTTGGCGGAGGAACAGGTTTTGATGGCGGGGGGGGAGTTGCGCCAGTATTGATTGTAATTTCTCCCCCTGGCGTCGCAATCATTCCTGTATTCACTTCTCCAGTACCGCTACTGACGGTGATATCGCTACCCCCTTGCGCCCCGGTTGAGGTAATATTCCCCGTATTCACGCTACCCCCAGCATCGACGACAACGCGCCCGCCGCGCCCCGCCCCTCCGTCGGTGGTAATATTGCCAGTAATAATCGAACCATCAGCCGCAACAATATAGATATCGCCAGCCCCTAAGCCACCCGCTGAGGTAATATTCGCCGTACGGATATCGCCTCGGATGCTGGGTAAAGTTTGCAAGTTGATATTGCCGCTAATCCCGCTTGGCGCTAAGGTTTGGATAGTTCCTGTGGTAATATTCCCCGCCTGACTCTGGAGGGTGACATCCCCACTTGCGGCATTGCCATAGGATGCAATATTGTTTAGCGCAATCTCGCCTACAGCATTGAGATTAATATTACCTCCCCTTCCCTGAGTGCCCGCCGAGTAGGTAGCCAGGTGTTGCACGTCGATATTCCCTAGGGTTTGGGTAGACAAAGAGATTCTTCCCCCAGTACCCTGTTGAGCGTAGGAGAAAATCACCCCAGTCTGAATATTCCCTTGCTGACTTTGTAAGGAAACATCTCCCCCCCGAACGCCACCAAAGGAACTAATATGGCTAGTGGTAATCCCATTTTGGGCAGTTAGCGTCACTTTCCCGGCGATGCCTAAGCGAGAATAGGCGTCTAAGTTAGCAAATTCTTGGCGAAAGATAGAAGCAACGGTTTGGGAAGCCACATCGGCGTTATCTGCAATGATGGCTTCTCCCGCTAAGTCTCCGGTGGTGGTTGCGATCGCGCCTCGGCGACTGATAAGCTCAATATCGCCCCCGCGTGCTGTGGCATCCCCGGTAGAAAAGGCGCGGATAAAGCCAGTTTGCACATCTCTCAATGCTTCAAGGCGAATAGTTCCCCCATTCCCCTGGCTAGACTCGGCGCGAATAATTCCTAACTGGGTATCAATTCCCCCCGTTTGGCTGGTTAGCTGGATATTTCCGCCGCCAAATTTCCCTTCAGAACGGATACTGTTGGTTGTTATCTCTAAAAAGGCATCTAGCCGTACTTCTCCTGCAAACCCGCCTTCAGAATAAGAACTTAAGAAACCTGTACTTGTATCGATAAACCCTTCTTGGGTTTGTAGGGTAATGTTTCCGCCTTGGGTAAAACCGTAGGAATCTAAATGCCCGGTCATAATTTCTGTAAGGGCATTGAGTGCGATATCGCCCCCAACCCCATTGGCGGAAAAAGAGGAAACGCTTCCCGCCGTAGTATTAATGGCACCGGATACAGCCTCAAGGGTAATATTTCCCCCTTGTTCTAACCCCGATGAGCGGATATCGCCCGATATTGTAAGATTACCTTGGGCTGCATTGAGGGCAATTTGACCGCCAGTACCTAAACTAGAGGTAGAATTCACCCCACCCCCTAGCGTGAGTGAGCCGCGATCGCTGATAATTTCAATAGAACCGCCGTGGGTTCTGCCAGTGGTTTGCACATCTCCCACGCTGACGCCTCGACTTCCGGTTAGTCGGATATTTCCCCCTTCACCCCCATCCGATGCGCTGAGAAGTTGTCCCGCTTGGATTGTACCCTGGGTCGTAGAGATCGCGATCGCCCCACTTGTCTCAAAGCCCTGAGTATTGATATCTCCAACGCTAATATCGCCAGTTGCCTGCAAACGAATTGCGCCACCTTTGCCAGCATTGGCAAAATTAAACTCAGTATTGCCTAAAAATAGACTCCCGGTTTGAATTTCCCTAGCTTCTAGGGTAATATTACCCCCCTGTAGCGCCCCATCTGCTTGCATATCCCCGGTTTGAATCTTACCTTCAAGGGCAGTTAGCGCCACATTTCCCCCAAACCCTGTCGGCGATAGGGCAAAAATCGAAATGGGGTTATCGGGTGCGAGAATCTCAATATTCCCGGTTTGGCTAGTTACTGTAATATTACCCGCCTGCGTCCCTTGGGAACCGGAAACGCCAGCCCCCGCAGCAATCCGGCGCGTGGTAATATTGCCAAACGCCTCTAAGGTAATCTCCCCGGCGATGCCATTAGCAGAAAAGGTATTGAGGTTAGCAAACTCTTCAAATGGGGAAGTAATGGCAGTGGTATTAATTGCGCCTTGGGTACTTGTTAGGCGAATATTTCCCCCCGCGTCTGCACCATAGGCAGAGACAATACTAGTGGTAATATCTCCCAGTGCTTCTAGGATAATATTTCCCCCCCGACCTAGGCTGATATCTTCAGAATTTGCATTAATGACGCGGTTGGTTGCAGCACTAATAGTACCGAAAGGTGTCGCGAGGGTAATATCGCCTGCGGTACCGCTAGGAACTTGGGTGAAAATATCTCCAGTTAGGTTAATATTTCCTTGTCCCAAGACTTGAATATCTCCCCCTTGCGTTACCAAGTTTCCTAGGGTAATGCTTCCGGGTGAATTGAGGGTTCCCATTTCAATTAAAATATTGCCGCTACCTGCATTTAGGGTAGTTCCCGAAGCTTGGGTGATAGTGGCTTCTCCCGGATCGCGAATATTCAAGTCAGCTTGAGCATTATTCGCCCTTAAGATTAGATCGCCATTACTACCAGACATGTCAATATCGGCATTAATATTTAAGCTGCGACCTGCTTTTAATTCTAAGCTGGCAAGGGTACTCGAAATAATCGGCTCAGAAACCGTAATATCGTTATGAGCTTCGAGAATAACATTGCCCGTTAAGTTATTGATGAGGTCGGCGTCAAAGGTTGCGCTACCTGTAGAATTATCGGTAAATTGGCTATTGTCTAAAACCGGATCGCTTCCTCCATCGGCAATCGTAATATTTTTCGGGTCGAATAGAATTGTTCCGGCATTTCCTCCTCTACCGCTAACATCAGCTTGTCCTCGAAACCAGAGATTATCTTTACCAGAAACTTCAACAAATCCACCTCGATAACCCGTTGCTGAAAGGAAACCTGAAAAGGCTGTATTTCGATCTGCCCAAATGATAATGCGTCCTCCTTCTCCTGGAGGTAAGGCGTTAGCAGAAATTCGGGAATTAGAATTAACAAAAGTGGTTTGAGCATTAGGGATATTTCCTTCCCCCTGAAAGTCACCGCCAATGCGGATATTTCCTCCACTGTTTGTGCCATCAGCGTTGAGGTGGGCATTGACTAAAAAGATGCGATCGCCTAAAATATTAATCTCACCACCCCTTATCTCAACTGGATTAGAGACATCAAGCCGATGAGCGATCGCTGTCTGATTCCTATCTTCTGTTAAGCCAATTGGAGAACCTTGCAGAAGAATTTGTCCAGATTCGTTTGTGCTTAATTGCGTTGCATGTTCGACACCGGCAGCCGTAATTAACTGGGGCAAACTTAATGGTGAAATAGGAGAGCTTGATTGTAAATGACTTGGATGAATTTCTAAGCTCAGAAGATGACCCGATTGAGACAGCCGAACAAGTTTTTCTCCAGGGACAGATGCAATCGTAATTTCTCCACCGGGAGATTGCAGCGTACCTGAATTTAAAATATTACCTGCTAACAAACGAATCGATTCGCCGGAACTGACCTGTAAATTACCCAAATTAATAATAGCACCGGGTTGCAAAGCCGAAAATAGAAATTGATTAGGAGTTCCTAGCAAGTTATGCGCGTTATAATCGCCTGCGACTGGAAACCATTGCTGGGGGGAAAAGCCAATAGAATTAGCGGTCGTTGCTAAAAATGAGCCTGAAACATTTAATTGAGCAGATGAACCAAAAACAATTCCCGCCGGATTCATTAAATAGAGGTTAGAATTGCCCCCGGTGACTTGAATTAAGCCATTAATAATGGATACATCTCCGCCATTAATTCGTCCCAAAATGTTCTGAATTTGAGGCGTTGTTAAAAAATTAGCAATCTGTCCGGGCGATAGGTTAAACTGTTGAAACCCATGAAAAAGATTTGCACCATCTCCCGACCGTTGACCGCCTTGAATGTTAAACTGATTTCCAGCGGGTAAAACCTGAGTATTCGTACTATCCGCAGCAGGAATAATCCCTTGGGCAAAGGTTGCGCTAGGCACCATCCACAGACTCGCCGCTAGTCCAGCAATCAGACGACGAAGTAAAATCCAAGTAATCGTCATAGGGTGGTAATTTTAACCGGGAAAGGAGAGGGAGACCGCTACTGTTCTAACCTAACTTTATAAAACAATGAATTCAAGGGTTGTAAGAATTTTATATCTTTTAATTTGCAGCCTATTTTTATTAACTAGAAAACCGTATAATTACTGAAATTATTTTTAGGATATTCAGCTAATCCTGACTTGCAATTTTCGATCGCAGTGGCGTAATATTGCGAACCCGAAAACGGGATAAAATCGTATCCATCCGACCCGCCCAATAGGAGGTGGGGCGCAGCTTCAACAAGAATAGGGAGTTCTAAGTTTGCTAGGCTAAGGAACGTGTGTCTAGAAGCGTTCAGGAGTGCGAGTCAGTGGACTATCAACAGATTGGCGATCGCATACAATGCGGTAAAGCCCGATTTAGCGCCCTCAGTGAAGGGTTAATTCGCCTAGAATGGTCAGCCACCGAACAATTTACAGACACTCCAACCCTTTGCGCCTTCACCCGTCCAAACCCCATCCCCTTCACCAGCCTTAGCGTTACCGACGATGGGGCTTTGCACCTGCAAACCAAAATCATTCACCTCATCTATCATCCCAGTGCAGAACCCTTCAACGACGATAATCTGCAAATTGAATGGGAAACTGGCAACCTTTCAGGAAATTGGACACCTTCCACCCTCGACAACAAGAACCTGGGCGGAACCGTCGCCAGCTTAGACTTAGTACACCGCAACCTCAAACCCACCGGCGTTCACCCCGCTAACGTTGAATTTAGCTATCCCCACACCGAAGAATGGCTGTATACCCCCTTAAAAGCCGCCCATCAACAGCTTCGCAAGCAAGGGGAAACCACCCGCTTTGAGAACCCGCCCTTGTGGTATCTCAGTTCCTTTCGCCGCCGCGACTTACCTCCCGCCGTTCAAACCTGTCTCGAACAATGGCAGCGCTTCCCCCCCGGTATCCTCAGCGCCAGCGGCTACAGCGTGCTGAACGATTCTAAGAGTGCTTTAATTCAAGAGGGGAAGCTCACCCAGCGACCAGAAAGCGACACCCAAGACTGGTACTTCTTCGGCTACGGCTATGACTATACCCAAGGCTTACAAGACTTTGTGCGGTTGTGCGGTTCAGTTCCCATGCTTCCCCGCTGGGCGTTTGGGGTGTGGTTTTCCCTGTACGACCAAATGAGCGATCGCGACTACCAAGCGTTGTGCGATCGCTTTACTGAACTAGAATTACCCTTAGACGTTCTCTTACTCGATGTTGATTGGCACCGTTCCGGCTGGTGCGGTTGGGACTGGAACCGCGAATTATTCCCCGAACCTTCGCAATTCTTAAAATGGGCCCGCGATAGCGGCTTGCATATTGGGGCGAACGTCCACGTCGATGGCGTTTCCCCAGAAGAAAGCCAATTTATCGCCCTGTGTAAAGCCCGAAACCTCGACCCCCAAAAAGTCAAAAGCGGCGAAGCCTTTCCCATCAAAGACCCTACCAGCAGTTGGTTTTTTGACTCTTGGCACCCCGAAGACCAACAAAGCGATACCTCCCACTTAAAATCAGAGGACGGTTGGTTGCTGTTTAACCTCGCCCAACCCGATGAAGCCCAACTGTTCATGCAGGAATTGCACCAACCGCGAGAAGCGGAAGGAATTGATTTTTGGTGGATAGATGGGTCAAACGCCCAGTTTCCGGGGGTCAATTCCCAGCTATGGACAAACCATGTTTACTGGACGCATCAAGCCCAACAAACTCAACGCCGCCCGCTAATTTTGTCCCGAACCGGGGGTATCGGTTCCCATCGCTATCCGGTGCAATTTTCCGCCGATACCTACGCCCATTGGGACGTTTTGAAGTTTCTGGTAGATTTCACCACGCAGGCGGGTAATGTGGGTGTCAGCTATTGGTCCCACGACTTAGGCAGCTTTTTCGGTCACGTTCCGGGCGTCCCCATTATTGACCCAGAATTGTTAGTACGGTGGGTGCAATTTGGCTGTTTTTCTCCCATTGTCCGCTTCCATTCCGACCACGGACGCCGCGAACCGTGGCATTATGGCACCTGGGTACTGAATGCCATTCGCAAAGCGCTTCAGTTGCGGGTGCAGTTGGTTCCCTATCTGTATCACCTGAGTCGGGAAGCTTATGAAACGGGTTTACCCCTCTGTCGCCCCTTATATCTAGCCTATCCAGAAGACCGGGAAGCTTATCTCCTGGGTACAGAATACCTGTTTGGCGATCGCATTTTAGTCGCCCCCGTCGTCGAACCGGGTGGCTATCGCATCGTTTACCTACCGTCGGGCGGTTGGTGGGAACGCGCCACCCACCAATTTTACGCTGAGTCTGACTATCTTAATCTTTATACTCCCCTCGATTGCACTCCGGTTTTTGTCAAAGCTGGGGCTATTCTTCCCCTAGCTGAGTCTAGCCTGCGGGTGGGAACTTCCCCCCCAGAAACGTTGGTTCTAGAGGTTTATGCGGGTGCAGAGGGAGATTTGAACCTGTATGAGGACGATGGCGAAAGCACGGACTATCAAAACCAAGAGGGGAGTCGCCGCCTGTTCCGCCAGCGCCATGAAGGTTATCGTTCTATCCTAAGCTGCAATCCCATCCAAGGCAGCTATCGCGGCATGGCGGAAAGTCGGACGTTTAAAATTCGCTGGATAGGTTTAAAACCGGGGAGTCAGATTCAAGTTCAAGGGGTAGAAATTGCGGAACAAACTTGGCAAGAGGGAGTATTGTTCCTCGCCTTACAGCCTGTAGCTCAAACTGCCCATTGGCAAGTTGCTGTAATTCAAGAAGAATAACATCGATCCTAAGTCGGTTGTAAAATTCCCCTCGCCCGCCAGGAGATGCTTGGGGTAAGGGGAATTTTA
>JAAHGE010000158.1 GCA_010672635.1 Desertifilum sp. SIO1I2
CGCGGCGTATGTAACCCTGATCCAAGCCATTCCCAAAGCCAGCGCGGTTGAAGTTGAGGAAGTGTGCGTTCAACCCTGGCGCTGAAAGTGAGTAGACGCGATCGCAGTTTGGGAACAGTGCGATCGCTCTCTCACAGTTTAAAAGACACTTGCTTCGATTGAGAAGCCTTGTAGGGAAGCGATCGCACTTTCTCTTGTTCTCCAGTGCGATCGCATTCCTCTAAGAGCGAGTAAAATCAACTTGCCAACTTAACTAAAGTCGCGCAACATCTTCTTAATTTCGATATTGTGCATTTCCTCTTGACCAATTTGCGTTCTCGCGAACTCTTCGAGATAAACGCTAGCATCTTCAACCACTTCCAGCAACTCCTTATAGAGGTCTAGCGCCTTTTTTTCGTGGTTCAAACTTTCTTCCAAAATATCCTTGACAGAATGCTTATAAGTTTCCTCCATAGGCGCAATTCGCAAACTGGGATGACCTTCCAACCCTGTTAAAATCTCTCCCACTTGTTGGGCATGAAGTAAAGACTCATTAGCTTGAGCCTTAAAGAAATCCACAATTGGGATGCGGTTGGGGCCTGTCACCATTAAAGAGTAATGCGTGTAGCGAACCACACCGGCTAACTCAAATTCCATAATGGCATTGAGTAAATTCGTTGCTTTCGGGATATCTAGTTCTCTCATGGATGCTGAAGGTTAAAAAAGGAGTAGTCGTGCGCGCCCAAATCTTAGGATTGATAAAAGTTAGGCAAAGCAATCAGACGTTTTGAGTTTCCTGCCTATTGGGATAGCTTGTCAATTACCGGCTTACCTAACATCCCCCTAGAGGGGATTGTTTTCTGGGAAAAAACCTTGTTTCCTAAACCATTAACCAAAGAAATCCTTAAATTGACAGCGATCGCGCCATTCCTTTGCATTAATAATCGCGATCGCCCTTAATGCCAAGCGCCACCCATAAAATTTGCTATGCATATTCCCGATGGTTTCGTTTCTCCCCCCGTCGCCGCCGTCACCAGCGTCGCCACCGTCGCCAGTGTCGCCCTCGCCTTAGTCCGTTCTCGCGACGCCTTGGGCGGGCGACGCGCCCCCCTTGTCGGACTCACAACCGCCTTCATTTTCGCCGCACAGATGGTTAACTTTCCCGTTGCAGGTGGAACCAGCGGCCACCTTTTAGGAGGAACCCTCGCCGCCATTGTCCTAGGAAGTCCGTGGGCGGGAACCTTGTGCATCACCACCGTTTTACTCATTCAAGCCGTGCTATTTGCCGATGGCGGAATCACCGCCTTGGGAGCCAATGCCCTAAATATGGCTGTAATTGGCGTCTGGGTGGGCTGGGGACTCACGCAGGTCTTGCAAAGACTTTTAGGCGGTTCAAAGGGTCGCTTGCCCCTAGCAGCAGGCATTGCCGCCGCACTCAGCGTCATCCCCGCCGCGATCGCCTGCGCGATCGAACTGATTCTCTCCGGTACCGCCCCCGCCAACCTCGTCTTACCCGCCATGACGGGCGTGCATATCTTAATTGGCATTGGAGAAGGGATCATTACCGGCGGCGTTCTCGCTTACCTTGCCAACGTCCGTCCCGATCTGCTTCCCGGCGAACAACCGCAACTGCGCGGCTGGCTAGTGCCCGTTGTCGCCACCTTTTTAGTGGCGGGGGTGCTTTCTCTGCTAGCTTCGGGCTGGCCGGATGGTTTAGAACGAGTAGCAGAAGACCTAGGCTTTATCGACCTTGCAGAGATCGTCCGCATTGAAGTTCCCACCCCCTTCGCCGATTATGGCATTGAAGGCTGGGGCGTAATTGGTACCAGCATCGCCGGAATTGTGGGAACCGCCGTCTGTTTCGGCGTAGCGTTTGGGCTGTCGCAATGGGTCAAACCTAAAAATGCTTAAGGGTTCCATTCCCTTCCGGTTGCGGTTGTCCTTAATTTTCACGATCGGAACCGCTTTCCTCCCCCTAGGGGCTTGGCTGTGGCTGGGAATTTATGGCGCGATCGCACTCTTGTGGGCGTTCGGCTTGCAGGTCAAAGCGCGATCGCTCCTCAGCCTATTAGGGGCAGAACTGCTCTTTTTAACCCTGATGGCGCTTCCCTTGGGGTGGGAAACAGCCAGCTTTCTGTTGGCGCGTTCTTTGGTGTGTCTGCTATTGGTCAACAGCTTTTTGTTAACCCTACCCCCTCATGCTTTCGCGATCGCCCTCAGCGGCCTACCCCTCCCCCAGGGTTTGCAAGAGAGCCTACTTTTAACCGGACAGTATTTAGAATTGTTAATGAAGGACGTGCAACAGATGCAGCGCTCGGCCGCCTGTCGGGGCTTGACCGGCACCACAAGCTGGTTGCGCTATGTATCAGCGTCCACCCTCGGCTCGCTCTACATTCGCACCCTAGACCGCGCCGAACGGGTCTATAGCGCCATGCTAGCTAGAGGCTATCGCGGTCAACTTCCGGTCAGCGTGAAATCAACCCCCAGGGAGACTCTCTGTTTAGCGATCGCTGCCATAGTAAGCTGTGGACTGACTGTTGCCTCCTACCTGCACCCTCTTACCTAAAGTTGCGAGACTCTTGAGCCAAAAAAACTCTTCTTCCGCCAGCCTCACCGCCACCCAAGGCGTCATCATTCAAAACCTCGTATTCGCCTACCCCCAGCAAGAACCCGTCTTGCGCGGGATCTCGTTAAACCTCAAACCCGGAGAACGCATCGCCCTTCTCGGTCCGACAGGTTGCGGAAAAAGTACCCTATTAGAAAACTTAGTGGGTTTAAGACAAGCACAGTCCGGGGAAATTTGTATTCAAGGTATTCCCGTTAACCCCTCCACCCTCGCAGAGGTTCGCCGTCAAGTGGGCTTCGCCTTTCAAGATGCCAACGACCAACTGTTCATGCCCACCATTCTAGAAGATGTCACCTTTGGCCCGCGCAATTATGGCGTCCCGGAGGCGATCGCTAAAGAGAAAGCCGCTCGACTTCTAGAAGAATTTGGCTTATTAGAATTCGCCCATCGCTCTTCCCACGAACTCTCCGGCGGACAAAAGCGACTCGCCGCCTTAGCCGCGATCCTGGCATTAGAACCCTCGATTCTGATTCTAGATGAACCCACCACAGGACTCGATCCCGGTTGGCGGCGCAAGCTCTCAGAAATTCTACTCAAACTCCCCATTGAAGTCATCCTTATTGCTTCCCACGACCTCTACTGGATTGCTAAAACCACCCAGCGAGCCTTAATTCTCACCGGGGGACAAGTTCGAGAAGATCGACCCACCGACGAGTTGCTCCAACAAGAAGCGCTCTTGGAGAGTTACGGTTTGCCATTAGGGTATTGAAGAGGATGGGGAGGTGGGGGGATGGGGGGAAAAAGAGGTAGAAAAACTTGGTAATTATTAACTCAGCACTTTGCACTCCTTTCCCCCACTCAGCACTCAGCACTTTCCACTCAGCACTCAACTAGAGTTTGGCTTCCAACAACTTAAGCAACTCGGTATTGACGCCAGACTCGCGGGTGAGGGAAATCTTACCAGTGCGGGCAATTTCGCGAATGCCAAACCGTTGCAGGACTTGCACGATCGCCACCATCTTTCCAGGATCGCCAACGACTTCCAAGGTTAAAGACTCTTCGGAAACATCGACCACCCGCGCGCGGAAGATTTGGGCAAATTCAATAATTTCAGAACGCGTGGCACTGGTGGCGTTCACCTTGAGGAGCATTAACTCGCGTTCTACGCAAGGAGTTTCTGTGACATCTTGTACTTTGAGAACGTTGATCAGCTTGTAGAGTTGTTTGGTAATTTGTTCGATCACCCGGTCATCGCCGGTCACGACCATCGTAATCCGAGAGATACCCAGTTGTTCAGCAGGTCCTACAGCCAAACTCTCAATATTAAAGCCGCGACGGGCAAATAAACCCGCAATCCGAGTTAAAACTCCAGCTTCATCTTCTACCAAAACAGAGAGCGTGTGTTTCATGTTGCTCTGTTGCTGAAAGCCAGCATCCCTTTCTAGTCTAAACCTTCATTTTACTGCGTTTGTGGGGAAATCTAAAGTGGCGATCGCGGCTGGAGTTAATTTTTTTAACATTTATTTGCCCAGAACTTCGCCAAGATACGAATTCTGTCTTAAGGATATTGGGGTAAAGCCGCAATATCCCTTACTCTAGAGGCGTTCAATTTTCAACTTGGAGCCTAAGTTATGGGTTGGTTACAAAGATTGTTTGGCATTAATAAACCGAATAAATCCGCAGAAACACCTGCGGCAGCTCCTGCTCAAGCAGGCGGTCAAACCGTTCCCCCCGAACGCGTCGGCTTAAGTGGCGAGTTCGATCAAAGCGGCTTGGCAAAACGCGTAGCCCTTGCGTTTGACGAAGATCCGCAGTTAGATGATATTGATACCCTCTATGTTGCCCAAACGGGAAGCACCGTTGTCCTCAAGGGCAAAGTCCCCAGTCAAGATATTTTGACCAAGATGGTGACAGTCGCTCGCGGGGTCAATGGAGCAACTGCTGTTGACACTTCCCAAGTGAGTGTTGGCTAAAGCCGCCAGGATATAGAAAATCGGTTTTTTAATCGAGGGAAGCTCCCGGCAAGTGGCTTAGGGAGTTTTCCTATTCTGAGTTCTGGGGTGAAGGATTGCGAAATAAATTAAAGCTCCTACACCAAAGTTAAACAGACTCAGTACAATGTCAGAATACGCAGACTGCGATCGCCCCTCTTATCTTTTGCTTGGGAACAGTATTCCAGTTTGCAGTCTAGCGCAGTACAAAGCGAAATGAGAGGGATTTCCACCATCCACTGTTTCTCAACTTAAAATTATCCAATGCCTGTGATAGAAAAGAAAAAAACTCGCGACTTACCTCAAATCAACGAGCGCATTCGTTTCCCCAAAATTCGAGTCATTGACACCGATGGCGCTCAACTCGGCGTCATTACCCCTAAAGAAGCCTTGCAAATTGCCGAGCAAAAAGAACTAGATCTCGTTTTAGTCAGCGACAAAGCCGATCCCCCCGTCTGTCGGATCATGGACTACGGCAAGTACAAGTTTGAACAAGAGAAAAAAGCCAGAGAAGCCAAGAAAAAGCAGCATACGGCTGACGTTAAGGAAGTCAAAATGCGCTATAAAATCGAGGATCATGACTACAACGTGCGCGTGAACCAAGCTCAACGTTTCCTCAAATCAGGAGATAAAGTCAAAGCCACGATTACCTTTCGCGGTCGCGAGATCCAGCATACCGACTTAGCAGAAGATTTGCTTAAACGAATGGCCAACGATTTGCAGGAGGTTGCCGAAGTTCAGCAGGCACCGAAGAAAGAAGGCCGTAATATGATGATGTTACTCTCCCCGAAAAAGTAGTGATGAACGATGGGTGTTGAGTAACAATATCGCTGTAAAGTCAAAACTCGACACTCCAACTTCAAAACGCTCAACTATGGAACTGAATCACCAGGGGCGGAGTTTAAGCAAGTGGGTACGGGGATTATTGCAATGGATTAATCTCCGTCCTGAAGAAAGCGAACGCACCTTATTGATGTTGGCTTTCTACACCGTCACCTGCATCGGTTTAACCTGGGCAGAAGCTTGCACTGTGGCTCTGTTCCTTGAGGAGTACGGGGCAAACGCTCTGCCTTGGATTTATGTCGCGAGTGCAGTCATTGGTTCAAGCCTGGGATTTTTATACTCTTGGCTGCAACGCATCTTACCCCTAAGACGAGTCATTGTGGGAATTGCCCTATTATTGGCAGTTCCCTTATTTCTGTTACGCTTTGGCTTAGAAATTCCCCTGCTGGCGATGGTCATTGTCTTCTTGTTGAGGCTGTGGGTAGAAGCCATTTATGTCCTCAACGAACTCAACACCACCATTGCAGCCAATCAACTGTTTACCATCCGAGAAATCAAACGGACGTATCCCCTAATTAGTAGCGGGGTACTGGTTGCCGATATTATCAGCGGATTTTCCCTACCGTTGCTCTTAGCGGTTGTCGGCCTCAAGAATGCGATCGTGTTCGCGAGCATCATGATGGCATCGGGGGCCGGTATTCTATTCTATCTGTGTCAAAACTACGAACAATCCTTCCCCGATGCACCGCAGCGCCTGACTGAGGAAACGCACCCCGACTACACCAACCGCCGCTTCGCCGGACCGCTGAAGCAATACATTCTCCCGCTCATTGCTTTCTTTGTCATTGCCCAAGCCCTGTTACAAGTCATTGAATTTCAATTTTTTGGTCAGCTCGAAACGCGACTCAGCAGCGAACAAATTGCTGGATTTCTGGGGCTATTTAATGGGATTTTGGGGATTTTTGAAGTTTCCACCCAATGGTTTGTCTCCTCGCGAGTGATTGAGCGGATTGGCATTTTCACGGCCGCTTCCCTCTTACCGGGACTGGTGGGGATTTTAGGCTTATTTTCTCTAACGCAGATTGTCGAACCCTTTAAAGGTTTAATTGCACTTAAATTCCTCGACGAACTCCTGCGCTATACCTTTGTCTTGGGAGTGGGACCGGGTTTATTTCAACCGATTCCCGACAATATTCGCAACCGCGTGCAGTCCATTCGCGGGATTGCAGAGCCGATTTCGATTGGGGGAGCGGGTTTAGCACTGTTGACAACCATTTGGGTGTGTCGTTGGGCGAATCTTGAGGACTTGCTCGACCAAATTTTCTTAATTGAGGCGGTATTATTAGCGCTGGCCTGGCTGCTGGCGATTTACTATCTGCGCCAGGGCTATGTAGACTTGCTCGTCACCAGCGCCGAACGCGGACGCTTGAGCATCTCGGATGTGGACTTGCGGAAGTTTAAGCAAGCAGTCGCCGAAACGCTAGAGAAACCGGGACGAGAGGACGATAAACGGGCTTGTATTGAGTTATTGCACCAAATCGATCCCAAAAACGTGAATGATGTGCTGGTGCCGCTGCTGCCGACGTTGAGTTCGGCATTGCAACGCCAAAGTTTAGAGGTGTTGCTCGATCATCCCAAGCCCGAAGATTTGCCGCAGATTCGCACTTTAACCGAGCAGTCTCTCGCGCCGGAAGTGTTGGCGATCGCCCTACGCTATATTTGGTTAACCGAACCCGAACCGGACATTCGTCAATTGCGCCCCTATCTGCAACCGCAAGTCGATCCAGTGGTGCGGGGGGCAGCGGCGGCGTTAATGTTGCGTCGCGGTTCTACCCACCAAGTCGCAGAAGCCACCAATACCTTACGGCGGATGCTCAAAAGCGAGCAAGAACGCGAACGGGTGATGGGCTGTCGCGCCTTGGGGGATGCGCTGAGAATGCAAGCGTTGCGGGTGTATATTCAGGATTTGTTGCAAGATGAGTCTTTGCGGGTGCGCTGTGCTTTGCTAGAAGCGATCGCCGCCACGAAGTTAGAAGAATACTATCCCTCTCTGTTGCGGGGGTTAACCTATCCCTCAACGCGAGAAGCCGCCATGCGGGCCTTGGTACGCCTCGAAGATGACGCCATTCCGCTGTTGCTGAAATTAGCCGAAGATATTCACAAACCCGATTTAGTGCGGATGTATGCCTGGAGCGCCATCGGTCAAATTGGCACCCCCGAAGCCCTCGATCGTCTGTGCAACCGCATTTATGGCAGTTGGGGCAGAACTCGACTCAATATCTTGCAAGTTTTACTAAAAGTCCCGGATGAAAAGGGGATTGAGCGCGTGCAAGACCGTTTGGGACGTTCGGGAATTGAATGCCTGGTGGAGCAGGAATTGATGTTTATTGGGCAAATTTATAGCGCCTTGATTGACCTGCGCGCAGAGAAAGTGCCCGGTCGAGAGGCGGATTTGTTGCGGCGATCGCTCTTGAACTTACAAGAAGATGCGGTCGAACGCTCTTTTGCTTTAATGAAATTCCTCTATCCCATTAATAGCATTCAAGCTGCCGCCTTTAACTTGCAGTCTTCCTCCTTAGCGAACGTGGCGCGAGGTTTGGAAATTCTCGACAACACCCTCGATCTGCCCACCAAACGTACCCTACTGCTGATCTTAGATCGCTGCGGGGATGATGAAAAACTAGCAGCCCTGTCAAATTTTGTCACCTACGAGCCACTCATGCCTAGCGATCGCCTGCGGTATCTTTTAGAATTGCGTCACTTTTTATCGGACTGGCCCTTAGCGTGTTGTTTCCATCTGGCGAGAGTTGCGCGTTGGGGCCTGACGGCCGAACAAACCCTCGCTTGTTTGCGCCATCCCACTGGGTTTGTCCGAGAAGCGGTTTTAGCCTATCTGAAAATAGCCTCGCCGCGATCGCTCGTGGACTTGCTACCGCTGCTCAAAACCGATCCCGATCGTCTCGTGGCCGCTCAAGTTCAAGAGATGATGGAAGAGTTTGGCATCGCCGCTTCAACTCCGGCAAAACCTAATGTATCAATTGATGGAGCCTCCGATTTCACAGGACTGGCTGGATTTGGGAGTTTTTAGAGTTGGCCTCTGTGTCCGGTAGACTGTAAAAATGACATTGACTACTGCTCAACTCCAAACCTCACCATTTACCCGTCTCCTTTTATCTTGGCGTCATGTTAACTAGCGTTGACCGCTTACTATTTGTTAGGGGCGTACCCATCTTCAAGGAACTGCGCGATGATTTTCTCGTGCGGTTAGCTTCGATTATGGATGAGTTGTCCTTTCCGGCGAAACACACGATTTTCACCGAAGGACAGGAAGGGCGATCGCTTTATATCGTCGTTTCCGGTCGAGTGCGGGTGCATTTAGGCGATCGCGATCTGGCCCAACTCGATCAAGGTGCAACCTTTGGGGAAATGTCTCTGTTTGACGCCGAACCGCGATCGGCCTCTGTCACCACGCTAGAATCTTGCGAGTGTTTGATGCTCACTCAGCAACAACTCTATGACGCCATCGATGAAACTCCAGGAATAGCAGTCAACGTCATCCGCCTCCTGTCGCGACGCATTCGCGAACTTAACCAAAAACTCAACGCGCACGAAGCCAGACTCGCCGAAGCCGCATTGCGTGGAGGGAATTATTTGGGTTGACGGAGAAAGAGGGTGGGGGGATGGGGAGATGGGGGGATGGGGAGATGGGGAGATGGGGAGATGGGGGGATGGGGGTTGGGGAAGAAGAGATAGAAAAACTTGATAACTATCAACTCAGCACTCACTTCCCTACTCAGCACACTGCTACGCAGAAGCTAAAGCAACAGCACTTTCCACTCAGCACT
>JAAHGE010000159.1 GCA_010672635.1 Desertifilum sp. SIO1I2
ATCTGATGAAGGCTAGCGATCATAACTTGTTCATTGTTCTCACTAGAACCTTCTGGGACTACAAAGTTGACAGGACTTGCTACCGTCCATTCTCCTCGCTCAATACTCCCAATTTGTCCTTTTAGCTCAGCTCTAGCATCATCTACAGAATCAAGATCCAAACGATAGAAGATGGTACGAACGTCATAGACATCAAATGGAATATTACTACCCTTTTCCATCATGTGAATGAATGGCTTGCGGATTGCATGACGAATACCAAGCTCGTACATCACATTAGGATTTTCATCCGTTAAGTCAGCAACTACAATATCGGCATCATTGAGTACTTGTAGAACTTGAGTTGTAATCCTGCCGGCAGATTGAATTTGATCTGCTCTAACAATCTCATAGCCGAGTTCATCCAAAACAGGCTTTAGTATGTGACGGAGAAGTTTATCCGAGCGTTTTCGCTCGACAGAATCTAATTCTCCAATTGGGCAGGCTACAAAACAACTTTTCTTGTCTGACATAGGAATTCTTTTTATCAATTGTAAATCAGTTAACTTGCTATTAACCCGCTCACATTAGTCTAACTAATTTATTATTCTGTCTACAACGTATGCCGCCTATAGCACTCACATTCGTAGATAAGCTCACTGATCGCCTGAAGGTATTCGTCCTAGATAGGATTTACCCAAGTATTCGTTATAGTTTAGCTTATAGTTGACTCATAACAACTCTTTCGTTTACCGCTCACTCACATCTTAACGTAGGGGCGATCGCTCTGGATATGGAGGATGAACAGTGCGATCGCAATCCTCATTATAAGTAGTAAAGAATATCCCCCTATCGACTTATCGGCAAATTAGCGTTGCTTTTATGCAGGATCGGTCTTTGTTGTAATAAATCGTGACTTTTGACACTAAAAAACGGGACAAACTCAGTATTTGCCCCGCTTTAATTTAAGAAAAGAGCGATCTAACTCCCGGAAACCACTAAAGTAGTAGAAGCCGTGCGGCCGAACTCTTCGGGGGCGTATTGCAGATGGGCTTCTGCGCCGGGCCAGGAATAGGTTCCCGGCGTGACCGAACGGGCGAGATAATGGAGTTGGTAAACGCCTGGACTGAGACGATCGGCGTAGGCGATAATGCGATCGCGCCCAATCGTTTGATAGCCAATTTGCCAACTATCGGCTTGGGCTTCTAGGGCGGGCGTTGAGGTTTGGAAACTTGCATCCACGGCTTCCAATCCGGCTGGCAATGGGTCTACAATCGCAACATGGTTTACGGGGTGGTCGGTGATAATTTGCAGACCGATGTCAAAGACTTGTCCGGGTTTCACTGCGAATGGCTTCTCCATAGCATAAAGTCCCGTTTTTTGCAAGATATTTTCTTCACCCACCGTTCGGACTTCCCGGATGACGCGCAACCCGTTTAAGCGTCCGGGGGAATTTCCGGGGAGGCGATAGCGGTAGGCGGCGAGGTAATGTAGCTTACCATTCCCCGACTTTTGCAACACCAGGTTATGCTTGCCCTTGGGTAACTGAGCAGTGGGAATCGTCTGCGACCAGGTAGAATTGCGATAGCCTGTAAACCGGGGACTGCCTAGGACTTGGTTCCCCAGTTTGACGCTAGCCGAGAAGTTGGGCGGTGCAGACTCGGTTTTGGCGTATTCCACTAAGGCGGTTAGCGCCTCTGCATTATTGTACGTACTCTCCCAGGTTCCCTCGCGGCGCAAGTTTAGGAGACTTTGTAAGAGGCGGTTGGTGGTTTCGCTGCGCGGGTTTTCCGCCACAAAGAGGCGCAAGGCTTGCGCTTGGGTGGCAGTGGGCGAACTTAACCAATGATACAGTTCGGGTAAGTTTACCGTGGCGCTGCGGCCTTGGATGGAGAGAGTTTCTTGTAACTCGTTAATTAGGGTTTGCGCTTCTTGTCGCCATTCGGGGACTTGCGTTAAGTAGCGGGCGAGTTTAATTTGGGTTACGGGGTCAAATTCCGACCGTTGCGCGTAGATATCGGAAAGGAAGTCATTGCGCGTTTCTCCCATTTCGGCGAGTGCCATTAAGCTATTTAAGCGAATTTGGGCTTTACAGAGATTATCCGTACAAGCATTATTTTGGCTGGGGTTGGCTAGCAGCTTTTTCAGATAGGCTTGCAGTTGGGTTTGCATCCCGGCGTCTACGCTAAACCCAGCTTGGGAAGCTTTGGCTAAGGCTTCGGCGACGTAGGGGGTGACAAACGGGTCAGATTGTTGTTGAGTGGGATAGCTAGCAAACCCGCCATCGGTTTGTTGTAGTTGTTGCAATAACTCGAATTTGCGCGTTTCTATCTCAGTTAGGGCAAGATTAGAGAAATCTTGGTTATATTGTTGACCGAGAATTTGCAGGTTGGCGGCGACTAGGAGTTGACTGGCGACAGGTTCGAGGAAGGGAAACGCATCCTGTTGGAAGGTTTCCAAGGCGGAAAGCGTTATTTCAGGGATGAGGGTACTGGCGAGGGAAATTTCTAAGCCACCTGCATTGGGAATCACATTTTTATCGATGTTTAGCGGAATGCTGACTTGGGTGTCGGTGGTTCCGGTTTCGATAACTTGTTCGGTAATATCGTAGGGGCGAATTTCTAGGGGAACTTCAAAGGCATCGCTGATGTTATTCAGTTGGCTGATAAACTTGACTTTGGCTTCGCCTTTACCTTCAACCAGCATTGGGAAGCGATAGGCTTGAGTTCCGGCTTGGGTTTTGCTGGAGGTGCTAGACTTGCCTTCAAACTTGGCGTTACCCGTGACTTCGCCGCTGACTTGGATAGTCCCAGAGGTTCCGGTGTTGTTGGTGATGGAGAGACCTGCGAGAATGCGATCGCCCGGACGTGCAAATTGTGGCAAAATCGGGTTAGCCAGTAGCGGCTGGGTGGTCATAAATGTGGCTTCCCCTTGACCAAAATGGAAGTTTCCATCCGTCGCCACCGCCATCACCCGCCAGGTGGTTAAGTCATCGGGTAGGGAGAAAGTAATAGAAGCATTCCCTTGGTTATCGGTAATTACAGAACCCTGATAATAGGCTAAGGCTTGGAAGTCTCGACGAATGCGCGTACTTTCTGCACCCACGGAGAAGCCGCCGCCATATCCCCACCCTTTGGCGATGGGAGAAGAAGCCGGTTGCAACACCACATCAGGACGATTATCGCTAAATCGGGTAGAAATGGGCTGTTCGGCGTAAACCGTTTCGACTAAATTCGGGGGACGATAGCCGCTTAATTGCAAGACGGCTTCGTTAACGACCATTACCGTTAGCTGGCTGCGAATAGGACGGTTTTGACTACTGCGAACTTGCAGTTGTACCGTCTGCTGGCTTCCGGGTTCGCGTTCGGTATGGGTTGGCGTAACTTGGACTTGCAGATATTTTTCGTCTAAGTTGACTTGAAATGGCGCTAACCCTATCCGCGATAATTCTTCAATCTTACCCGGTTCTGCTTGG
This sequence comes from Desertifilum sp. SIO1I2, assembly GCA_010672635.1. Classification (GTDB taxonomy): domain Bacteria; phylum Cyanobacteriota; class Cyanobacteriia; order Cyanobacteriales; family Desertifilaceae; genus Desertifilum. Next base: position 3,455 of record JAAHGE010000159.1, read on the forward strand.
GAAATTGGCTGGCCTTGGCGAACCAAAACCGCCTCTACTGCGGCGTTGGGTAACATCTCTGGCGTCACCTGAAACTGAATTTGCGGCGCACCTCCCTTGACCCGCGTCACGCGCTGATAGAGGGGTTTATCGCGAACGACAGCAAAGTATAACTCCCCTTCAGGATAGGGGGATTGTAATAGGGCGGTTGCCGTTTCTCCAGGCTTGTAGGTGTCTTTGTCGAGTTTTACCTCCAGGCGGTTATCATTGTTGCGCCAGCGAACCCCCTCTTCCCCCGTGGCCCAAATTTGCCAATCGGTTGCCGTTGCGTTATTTTTAGCATTGGCAAAGTTTGCCCGAATGCGATAGGCCCCTGACTGGGGTGGCGTCAGGGAAACGGTTTGCGGTTGATTTCCCGAACGGACTTCTTGGGTGGCGACTGTGGTATATTCCACTTGGTTTTGGGCCGTTGCGCCGCCTTCCACGACTCGCGTCACGCTGCTATAGTCCATTTGTTGCAACTCCAGGCGAACCCGTTCCCCGGAAATGACTTTCCCCGTAGGTTCAGTGACGATAAGCTGGAGGTTAAAGGGTTGACCGGCATCGGCAACAAAGTTGGATTGTAAGCCAATGACTTTATCGCTGGGTAATACTGTTAGGGTTTGCGAGTTCGCCACTGAGAGGTTAGAGATATCTGATACTTCTGCATCGACGCGATAGGTCATCGGATAAGGGATATCTGAACCAATGGCGAACGTTTCTCGGCTTTGTCCTTGGTTATCTAATTCTTGGGTCGCTTGTAGAACATCGCTTTGTAAAGTGGGTCTTTCTTCGGGCCAATACCAACGCTGACCGAAGGCGAATTTTTCCCAACCTTTGGGGGTAAACTCAAAAGGCGATTCGCGAAGCGATCCCTGCGGGAATCGCGTTACATAATATTTAACCGTACCCTTGGCTACGGGTGCGCCAAATAGATAGTGACTTTGGGCATTGGCTTCAACTTTCTCGCCCATTGTGGCAAATTGGCGGTTTAAGGCTAAATCCACTTTAAAGTTAGGCGGCTTAAACTCTGCAACTCGCAACTCCCCAACAATCTCAACGCCGCGATCGCTCTTACCCCGCAGAATATAATTCCCCAAGGGTTGATTTTTCTCTAAATTCCACTCCAGGGAAAACGTGCCAAACTCATTCGTCGTGTAATTCCCTAAACTCTGGGTTTTCCCATCAGGACTTTCCAGCGTCACTGCATAGCGGACATTTCTATCCTGACGAATTTCCCCATTTTGCAGATAATAGGCGAACCCCGTGAAAGCCGCTTTCTCGCCCGGTTGATACAAGCGACGGTCAGAAAAGATAATTCCCCTAGACTCCGGCTGGCTACTCTGCCATCCTACATTTAAGTCATAACCATAAATACCGCTATAGGGTTCAGTCCGCGCAAATGCCCAATCTTGTCCTTCTTTGGCAATCACGAGTAAACTGGGCGCTTCCCCAAACCGTTCTCCACCCGCACATTGCTGTAAGTTTTCGCGATTTAAAACTAACATTCCCGCCGCATTGGTGGTTCCTGTCGCGCAAGGGGTAGGCTGAGGAAATGCCCTAGCTTCGGTTTTGGATTGATAGATTTCTACCGCCGCATTACTCACGGGTAAGCCATCTGTCAAGCGATGTACGCGCACTATTCCCATTTCGGGAAACCATTGAGCAAATACGCCTAAATTAGTTAACTCCACCATGCCGTAATAGGTGGCCGTTCGCCATTGAGTGCGACCTTCTTGTATATAAGAATTGGTTTTGGCTTGGACGCCATAGGCTAACAATCCAGTTTCGCCCCCCAGTTGTTGGCGCAGGTTTACAGGCGAAGTTTGGATTTGATTCTTGGGGCTAGCGGCGCTAAATGTTTGCCAACGATTGGGCGAGGAAAGTAAGTCATAACCATTGCCTCTGGGATAGGCAGAATCGACATAAACTAAGTCGGTAGGTTGAACGACGCGAAACTCGGCTTGGTAATTGGCATCGGGTAAATTAATGGTTTCAATATTCAGTTGTAAATCTTGTCCGGTGGGGAAGATATTCAACCCAGTGGGAACCCAAAGACTTCCAGCTACATCGCTGGTTTGATATTGAATTTTAGCAGGCTGACTGAGGGTTTGCCCAAACTTATCTTTGAGATTTTCGCCAACTGTAACTGTATAGCGAGTATTGGGTTCCAGCGCCCAAGGGTTGAGACTGACTAAGCGATCGTTGTCGTAAGCTTGAATGAGCTTGGGTAAATCTTTGGGTGGCGGACTAATGCTGATATTGGCTTCAGCAGTCTTGGCATCAATGGGGTTATTAAACTTAAGTTGGGCGCTACCTTGAGTAAAGCGTCCGTAAGTTCCTCCACCGTCGGGTTGTCCGTAATAGGATAGCGTTTCAAAGGCGAAGGGAGCATAGGTATTGACTTGAGTGGTGAAGGGAATTTCGCTGGCTAAGTTGCCATTCGCCGGACGAACGCCCGTCGAGATTTGCAGTTGATATTTTGTGGCTTTTTCTAAGTTATTTTGGGGAATAATAGCGTAGTCCCAGGTACGGCTAGCTGGGTTGAATTCTGCTTCGGGATTTTGTGTCTGAGTTTCGGATTTGGCGAGTTCAATTTTTAAGGGAATTTTCTGGTTTTTATCCTGGGGAATCAGTTGTAGGTGTTGTTCGAGGGAGGTGAGGTCTAATTCAACATTAGAGGTAAATTTTAAGTTGGGTCTGAGGCTAATGGGTTCAATACCTGCGCCGGGGTAAGCTTCTTTTCCCGGAAGATTAGAAATTTGGATGGGTTCGGTGTTAAAAGTCCAAGCTAAGTCTTCTTCTAAGCGATGATTGCTTAAGTCAGATAGTCCGGCTTTAAGGGTGACTTGCACTCGCGTTGCGAGGGGGAGGGCTTTATCAGCTTGGAAACCTACCATCCGGGGAGTTAGGAAGCGAAAGGTTCCGGGTAAGGCGGGGGTAATTTCAAATTGATTTAAGATTTTCTGTTGGTCGGAACTATCTAAGCTTTCTAAGGGAATTAAAGGTTCTTTAAAGATAATCCGAATTTGGTTTAAGGGTTGGGCTTTCCCGGTGGGACTAATTTGTTCTATCCAAGTGGGAAGTTGGGGAAGGGGAAGCGCGGCGACTTCGGCTAAGGGTGGGTTCCCAGGGGTAAGGGTGAAGAAACGACAACCCGCGATCGCGCTGACAACCAGTAAACTTAAAAGAAGGTACCGTAATCTGCGCCCAATCCAGGACTTGCTAAACATAAGGATTCGCCTATCATACTCATTTGTGCGATAACTAACGCGCCCCCGATCGATTCAGGAAAAGTCTACAATTCTTAATTGGGAGATTCCAGGTTTTTTAGGAAAATGATTTCCTCTTCTTTGGAAAACTTAACTAAATTCAGCAATCCAGCGAATGCGCCTAGAGTAACGTGCTAAGTTAAAAAGCCGCGAGGCTAGAACGATAGATTAAAGGGGTTTAATAACCGAATTGACTTCAAGTTGCGGCTGAAAAGGTCGATCCGGAATCGGCAGAATTGCAGGCGTTAGTTTAAAGATAGCGGCGTGATGCTTGCCTCTCTAAATAACGATGAAAATCTTTAAAAAGTGCTATCAATTTGCCAATTCAGATGTTAAAATCAAAATAGGGTTACTCCTAATTACGATGGGGCTTGCCGTGCGATCGCTACCGTACCTCGTCCCCATCCGCGCCCAGGATATTGCCCAGACTGACTTTGCGATTGAATTTAGCGATCGCCATTATCGCCCCTTGGGAACCCTGCTCACCCGCGATCGCGACCATACCGCCATCGTCCCCTTAGCGGAAATCTCCCCCCATTTCCTCAACGCCATTATCGCCGCCGAGGATAAGCGATATTACCAGCATGGGGCATTAGATACCAGAGCGATCGCCCGCGCCCTCCTCGAAGCCGCCCAAGCCAAACAAATCGTTAGCGGCGCTTCTACGATTACCATGCAACTGGCGCGGATGCTCGAACCCGCACCCCGCACCCTGTATCATAAAGTTGGGGAAATCTGGCTATCCTGGCGACTGGTAGCCGGAATGAACAAAACCGAAATCCTGCAAGCCTATATTAACCGCCTGCCAATGGGAGGCAACCTTTACGGCGTAGAAGCCGCTTCCCGGACTTATTTTGGCATACCCGCCGCCGATTTAAACTTAGCCCAGGCTAGCATCCTCGCCGCCCTACCCAACGACCCCACCGACTTATATCCCTACGAAGCTTGGGAAGCCTTGAAGCAGCGCCAGCAGTATGTCTTAACCCGAATGGTAGAAGATGGCTATATTACCCAGACAGAAGCCGATAAAGCCTATGGGGAAGCCATCCAACTCCAACTGAAACAGCGGGGGTTATATGCAGCGCCCCACTATCTATTCTGGCTGAGTCAGCAATTGGGCAGCGAACCCGCACCGCAGGTGAGAACCACCCTAGATTTATCCTTGCAGGAATTTGTCGAAACCCAAGTTAAACAAGTTCTCGATAGTCTGCGTCACAATAACGTCAACCACGCCGCCGCGATCGTCATCGATAATCATACCGGGGAAGTTCTCGCCTATGTGGGTTCTCCCGATTATTTTGACGAAGCCAACCAAGGGCGCAATGATGGGGTACAAGCCTTGCGCCAACCCGGTTCTAGCTTAAAGCCATTTTTATACGAACTGGCGTTAGAAAAAGGCATTATTCAACCCAATACTATCTTGGCTGATGTTCCCACCCACTACGCCATTCCAGGGGCGCAACTTTACAGCCCTGTTGATTATAGCGAAACCTTTTTAGGGCCGGTGCGGGTCAGAGTCGCCTTAGCCAATTCCCTGAACGTTCCGGCGGTGAAGGTTTTAGAGAAAGTCACGGTTCCCCTATTTCTAGAACGCTTGCATCAACTGGGGTTTAAGCAACTCAACCAAGCGCCAGAACATTATGGTTTGGGGTTAGCCTTGGGGAGTGGCGAGGTTAGTCTGTGGGAGTTGGCTAGCGCCTATCTGCGAATGGCCAGACAGGGACAATCTCAACCGATTATTACCCATTTTGGCGATAAAACCCCAGAACCGGGGGAACCCCTAGGTCGGGTGGAAACCTGGCAACTGGTTACAGATATGTTAAGCGATCGCTATGCCCGTGCAGCCGCCTTTGGAGTCGATTCTGTGTTAAGTTTACCCTTCCCGGCGGCGGTGAAGACGGGGACTTCTTCCGATTATCGCGATACATGGACGGTGGGGTTTACCTCCGATTACACCGTAGCCACCTGGGTGGGGAATTTCAACGGGGAACCGATGCGCCAGGTTTCCGGGGTGACGGGGGCCGCCCCGTTGTGGAATCGGATTATGCTAAGGTTACACGCCACACGGGAACCCATGCCTTGGCGAATGTCTGGGCGTTTAGTGAGTTTACCGATTTGTGCAGTGACGGGTCAACGACCTACGCCAGATTGTTCTTCGGCAATTGTGCAAGAATATTTTGCAGCCGAAGATGTGGCAAGCTATCAGCAAGGGGGGGATTTTTCCCTATCGGCGGAATACAACGAATGGCTTGCAAATCAATCACAACCCAGCTTAATTGTCAATCAATTGCGGATTGTTTCGCCTCGGCCGGATGATTATTTTGTGGTGAATCCCCATGAGTCTGCCAAGCTGGAGTTAAAGTTAGCCGCGCCGGGGACTGAACCTGTGGAATGGTGGTTAAA
>JAAHGE010000016.1 GCA_010672635.1 Desertifilum sp. SIO1I2
TTTTCAACAGTGAGTGTCAGTCAATCAAGTAGAGATATTTGCTCGCATCTCTACACTTCATGCTGCAAGCAAAGTTTGCCCTTATTGTCATGCCAAATCATCTGGTGTACATCGTCATGGATAGCTGTCGCTACGATAGCTATCAAGCCGCTTCGACCCCCAATATGGATCGACTGGGTTTAGGAATGCGCCGCTATAGCTACGCGTCTTGGACATCACCGTCCCATTACGCGCTGTTGATGGGAATGGTTCCTCATACCAACCCGCGCGGGGTGTTTGCCTCAGAAGTCTATAAGCAGGAATTTAGCAAATGGATAGAACGTCTTGGCATTCCGGACTTATCGTTTAAAACCTTTGTGCCTCAGCTATCCCTGCCTAAAGTTCTTCAAGAATTGGGTTATGAAACGATTGCCAGGGTTTCCATGCCCGTCCTCAATCAATTTACCAACATCAACCAATATTTTGACGACTACAAATTGATGGCCAACCATAATGACTTTGCCTCAATGGTGGAAGAAGTCGAATTTGTAGAGGACGAGCCGCGCTGTTACTTCTTCAATCTAGGGGAAACCCATTATCCCTATATGCTATCGGGAGAAGATTTACCGCATATTTCTGGGGTGCATGGGGTATTTAAGCGTATGGATGAATATTTACTGGCTGGCGCGCCAGCATCGAATCCAGAATTTTTTGACCCCAAAGAAATGCAACGCTTGCACAAACAGCAAATTGCTTGCGTGGAATATGTCGATGGTTTACTGGGCAAGCTTTTTGACAAATGCCCAGATAACACCCATATTATTGTTACCGCAGATCACGGGGAGCTATTTGGCGAAGATGGCTTTTTTGGACATGGCCCGGTGATGCATGAAAAGTGCTTTGAAGTCCCTTTTTTAGAGGGTCGGATCGCACAATGAGGGAGTAGAGGTCTGACGCAAAGCCGCCAAACGCTCTAGGGACTGTCGTCGCAGGTTTCGATCGGTTTGAATGCGGCTGCTCAAAAGCTGATAGCGATCGCTCTTAGCATCAAACGGCGGCCACGATGCGCCACTCCCGTTCGGGTTTCCCGTGCGGGCAAATTGCGTCCAATACTCTGCCATCCGTTGAGACAGCCACTCATCCTCGCGCTCAAATCCCTGGTTTTCCGGCAATGTCCCAAAGACATAGCGCAACTCAATTCCGTGAAAACTCCCTAAACCGCTTCTGGCATTGCCCCGACTCACCCGGTCAAACTGATAGACATAGGTTTGCGGCTGAACGGCGGCCATTTGCATCGCCATTGTTTTCATATCCAGCACAAACAGGTCGCTAATTAAAGTTCGGATTGCTTGACGGGCCGAAGGATGATCGCGTGCGGGATACAGCGCCCAATATTGTTGGGCTAAGGTTGAGCCAAAGACTTGATTCAAAAACCGAGTATAGGCGCTCAGGGTATTAATTCTCAGATTATAGGCAAACACCGCCCCCTCATCGGCAACCGTCCCCGTCAGGAACGGAACGCGCTGCTGGCGGCCGAGGGCGAATGCAGTTCCCGGCAATTCTGGGATGAGATAGCCATCTATACTCAGATGATTCAGCGTCCCCGAACCCGCCATATCGCTATCAAAGGGCGTCTCTTCTAAGGTCGTTTCCCAAACCTTCACTACCTTTTGCCAGGGTTGGCGGCGCAGTTCCGGGGAACCCCCCAACCTTTGGGCAAAGGCTTCGCCAACGGATTCCAAACTGGGTAAATTGGGACGAGAAGCAGACAAACATCTGAGGTGATTGGGGACGCTACCACTTTGGGCGATCGCGCGTTGAAATAATCCTTCAGCCAACGGCGATGTCATCAACGTCGTCACGCTAACTGCACCCGCCGACTGACCGAAAATCGTCACATTTTTCGGATTGCCCCCAAATTCCCGAATATGGTCGCGCACCCACTTCAGGGCTAAAATCTGATCCATCAAGCCATAATTGCCCGAACTGGCGTGGGGAGACTCAGCCGTGAGGGCTGGATGCGCCAGAAATCCCAAAGCGCCTAGGCGATAATTGAGTGTCACTACCACTACGCCCTTTTGCGCTAGCGCACTCCCGTCGTATATTGCCTCTGAACTCGAACCCACCAGAAACCCGCCACCATGCAACCACACCATCACGGGGAGGGAATCGGTTTTTCCGAGGGCGGGCGTCCAAATATTCAGGGTTAAACAGTCTTCATCCATGCGCCCCGTCAAGCGGACAAAATCGCGCTGGGGTTGGGGACAAGCCGGGCCAAAAGTTGTCGCCAGGTAGGGTTCTTGCCAAGGTTGAGCCGGAATGGGTTCGCGCCAGCGTCTCTCGCCGACGGGAGGCATAGCGTAGGGAATGCCGAGATAGCGCTTGACGCCGTTCTGCACTTCGCCAACAATCGGGCCAGATGGGGTGGATACGGGAGGGTTCATCGGGGCTGCATTTTTACCCGCAAGCAGCCAGAAACTAATGGTGGCGATCGCTATTGCTCGCTTCATCTTTTTTCACCGGTTCTACCCACTTGATTTAGACTCCTTTTTCTGAAGCCGGTTCCCCACGATCGCACCTCCTAGCAGTAACAGAACCCAGCTAGGGGAGGGTTCGGGAACTGAGTGGCTAGAAGCGAGCCTCAGTTGCATTGGGGGTTGAATTAAATTTGCCGTCGGTGCAAATAAAAACGCCGCGCCGCTGCCCCCCTGTTCGCCAATTGCTCCGATGACTATGTTTTGCCCTATTACGGCAATCGAGGTGCCAAAGGAGCCAAAGGCGGTGGGATTGGGATTAAAAAAGGCCCCTACGAGTTGTCCGAATAGGGAACTGGTGGGGTTAGCATCATAAACATAGACAGCACCTGCTAAGGCTGCGCCTGCTAGCTCTCGCCAAGCGCCAATTAAGGCGTAGTGACCGATACTCGCTAGGGAAAAGCCGAAGTTCTCGCCCAAGTTGCCCCAACCGTAGTCATAGGGGTAAAAATTTTGAAACTGGGTGAGAAGATTGCCAAAGGTGGGGCTGCTGGGGTTGCAATCATACAGGTAGGCTCGCCCGACGTTTAAGGCTCCAATATCTTCGCGAAAGGCTCCTACTAGGCAATTGTTGCCCACGCTCGCGACTGAATGACCAAATTCGTCATTTTGCTCCCAAGCATCGGTAGGCGACGGATGAGGGTTAGATAGGGAGAGCAGCAGTTGACCGAAGGTGGGGCTGGTGCGATCGCCATCAAATAAGTAAGCTGCTCCTGCATCGACTCCGCCAACATCATCGCGAAAAGAGCCAATCAGCACGTTTTTGCCAACGCTGGTAACAGCGACGCCAAACCGATCCCCAGCGCCGGGATTTGGGTTGTTAAAGGTGGTTAGTAGCTCGCCAAAGGTGGGGCTGGCGCGATCGCCATCAAATAGGTAAGCTGCCCCAGCCAGGGGCGCTCCTGTGTTGTTGCCAAAGGCTCCAATCAAGACGTTATTGCCTATACCCGCTACGGAAAAGCCTGTAAAATCAAAAGGTCTGGGGATGGGCGCTTGGAAGGTCATTAAGAGATCGCCGAAGGTGGAACTCTGGGGGGTGCCATCGAATAAATAGGCGCGTCCTGGTTGTCCCTGCGCTAAGGTCGCATGGCGGAAGGATTCGCCAATCAGGACGTTACTCCCCACGCTGGCAACTGAGCCTCCAAAGTTTCCAGAAACTGCGGGATTCGGACTTTGAAAGGTCATTAATAATTGTCCGAAGGTGGGACTTGCGGGATTCCCATCAAATAGGTAAGCTGCCCCAGCATCCAGGGCGTTTGTGTCGTCTTGAAAGGCTCCAATTAGGACGTTATTGCCAACGCCTGCTACGGAAATTCCAAAAAAGTCATTTGCTGCCGGGTTGGGGTTCAAAAAGGTATAGTCAAGATGATAGGGAGAGGCGGCTTTTGCTACTCCCTGAACAAGACTAAGGAAAAGGGTTAATACGCAGAAATTTAAGATATTCTTGGCAGGTTGCATTGAAGATTTGACTGAGAAAGTCATTGATTTTTTGCGTTGTATGGCAGCGAACATGGTGGTTAGGATAAGCAGATTTAAATGAAGACGTTCCAGCAGAATCTGTCTACTCTATGGGTCAATGTCTTAACTATCTGGGTAGTTTCTATAAATTTGAAGAGAATTCATGATTAATCGATCTGAGGATTGTCGTTTTTCCAAAAAGGATGCATTAACTGATGTAAATAATGGTCGGATATAGATTCGCCAATTCCATATTGAGTAGGGGCTTTATCTTGAGGTAAATAAAGCGTCCCGAAAATTAAATCAATGACGGGAAAGGTACCAGCCAGATTTTTGGTATAAACGGCTGGATCGTTAGCATGATGCCAGCGATGAAATTCGGGGGTGGCAATTATCCACTTTAACGGGCCAAATTTGAAGCGAACATTGGCATGAATGAAGATCGCGTTAAAGGTGACGACAATGATATATAAACCCAAAATTTCTTTTGTAAATCCAAGAATATATAAGGGGATGAAACCACAAATTCGAGTAAAGGTTTGATCTAAAGGATGCAAGCGGGCGGCTGAAAGCCAATCAATTTCTTCGCTACTGTGATGAATGGCGTGAAATTTCCATAGAAAAGGTACAGTATGTAAAAGACGATGAGCAAAATAAGCACCAAGTTCTTGTACAAAAACGGCAATTGTCAATTGCAAAACAAAGGGTTGAGCGGCAATCAGATTTTGGATATTGGGATGAATCAAGCGATCTAAAAATGGAAGTAGAAAAAAGATAGCGATCGCCAAACAGAGATTGACAAAAATTCGCGTCACAAAAAAGTGAAGAAAATCCGCCCACCATCCCCGTCGGAAGAACTTTTGCGAATGTAAAGGAAACAGGAGTTCTAGCGGAGTAAAGACGATCAGAAAAATAACAAAAGCATAGATTAATCTAGTTAACACGATTTTTCTGCCTAGGAAATACAGCAACAATAAAATTAGAGAACTTTGAGATTGAATGGATAAAAACCCTCTCCCTTTTATCCTTATTCCAAATCAAAAGCCGTTCCTAAATACTCATCATCAAGAGCGGGTAAAAAAGAAGCCGGTTTGCCCAGCAAGTCGCAAAGAATTGCCTGATTATCGGCCCCTAAATCCGGGCCGCGACGGTGCAAAATTCCGCCCCCCTTGGCAAAGCGGAAGGGAAACCCCGGATAGGTTCCGCCTTCTGCGATCGCCGTTTGGAACCATTGGCGCTGCTGTAAATGCTCATCTTGAGCCAGCGTGCTAACATCTTGCACCATACCCGCCGCCAACCGGGCCGCCTGCAATTGTTGCATCGCCGCTGGTGCGGTTTGGGTACTCGTCCAAGATTCAATCAAACGATCGAGTTCATCGTGATGCTGATGGCGATCGCGCCTACCCTTAAACCGAGGATCGTCCGACCATTCCGGATGTCCGCAAACCTGACAAAACCGCTGCCACTCCTCATCCGAACGCAGAGTCAGCACCAACCAGCGGTCTTCACCCAGCGTCCGATAACACCCCTGATTATAGACCGGGTGGCGGTTGCCGATGGGGAGCGTCTGCGTACCATTAAGGACAAATTCCAACAAATGCTCGCCCATCAACCAAGTACAAGCTTCGCGCTGAGACAAATCCACCCATTGACCTTCCCCCGTCTGCTGGCGATAAATCAGCGCCGTCATCGCCGCACAAGCGCCCATAATCCCATTCGTAACATCCATTTCGCGGACGCGCATGGCATCGCCTTGACGACTATAGGCCGTTAAGCCCTGCAAACCACTCAGCGCCTCAATACAGCCGCCATAGCCAGCGTATTGCGACTCCGGTCCCGTTGCACCAAACGCCGACATCGACACCAAAATAATATCCGGGCGCAACTCTTTAAGCACCTCATAGCCTAACCCCCAACCTGCCATCACCCCCGGACGCGAATTATCTACCACAATATCCGATTGGCGGATTAACTCCTTGGCCGCCTCCACCTGTTCGGGTTGGTGCAAATCCAAGGTAATAGAAGCCTTATTGCGATTCATCTGCCACCAGCGCGGGTGCCGATTTTTACGGTCTAAATAAGCGCCGCGCATTCCATCAAGGCGAGCAGGATACTCAATTTTAATCGTCTGCGCGCCATAATCAGCGAGCAAGCGCGTCGCATGGGGACCCGCCCAGTCGTGGGTAAAATCAACAATCCGAATCCCTTGCAGAGGTTGCGGTCTAACTGCGGCGGGGGTTTGGGGGCGCTGGCGCGGTTGGGCCGCAGTGAACGTATTTTCTCCCAACAAAGGGGCGCGAACCTGCTGCCACGGGGTTTTACTGGGGCGAAACGGCGCGCCCACCATTGGATACTTGCCCAGTTCGGGATGTTCGGTATCGAGAAAGAACTGGCGGGCCTGGAGTTGGGGAGACTCCAAAACCTCCTGTAGGGTTGCCAGATAGCCCCAAGCGAGTTTGCGGGCTTGTCCGGCGTGGAAAATCTCCTGTTTCCCGTGCAGTAACAACCAGGGGGCCATCAATTGGCGCACCTCCTCGCGGTAGCGAATGCGCCCCTCCATGTGGGCATATTGGGGGCCAACCAGTTCGGGCGATTCAAAAAGTTCTGCCCCTTTAAGCCAGTGACGGATCGGCCCGCCCATAATTGCGGCATGACCGTCTTTGCAGGGAAACGTGCGCCAGGGAACGAGGGCGTGTTCGTCGTTGCTGCGCTTGGCAATTTTGCCGAGGTGAAGATATTCAGCGATCGCAATTTCAATATTATCCATCGCCGCTTCTTGAATCGACACCTCAATGCGATCGCCTTCTCCGGTAATTTCCCGACGATAATCGGCCATCAGCGTGGCAATATAGGCTTTCATCCCCGCACTCAGATGAGCGATCGCGGGGCCGGCTGCCAAAGGGGCTTGACGCGGATCGCCCGTCCCATACATTAACCCGCTCATCGCATAGAGGGTAATCTCTTCAGCCTGATAATCTCGGTAAGGACCAGACTGCCCAAAGTTGGAAATGGAAGTGACAATCAGTTGCGGGTTCAATTGTGCTAAATTCAAGTCCAAATCTTGGAGCAGCCCATCTTCGACCAGCACATCCACCTGTCGCACCCAGTCCTGTAACTGGGCTTTCCCCTCCGCCGCACTCAGGTCGAGAACAACGCTTTTTTTCCCCGTATTGAACCACAAAAACGGTAAACTCCGTTCCGTCCCCGGCTGACCCTCAACAAAGGGCGGACAATGGCGCATCGGTTCGCCACCGGGCGGTTCCACTTTAATCGTCTCTGCCCCAAAACCCGCCATCAGTTTGGTACAGTAAGACCCGGCAAGGCGTTGGCTCAGATCCAGGACGCGAAGATGCGATAGAGCGTTAGCTTGATTGTGCATGGCAACTGAACAAAGAGTAAGGTTGGAAAACGCTAATCTGCCTTTGCCTGAGTCCGGCGCTTGCGGGTGCGGAAAGGGGCAATCACCGGGGCCACCAGCATCGTATCGGTGGGCAGGGTTAGCATATAAACAATCAAATCGGCAACTTGGGTAGCGGGTAAGGCGTATTCGGGTTTAATCGGGCCATTTTGCTCCCACAGGGGCGTATCCACCGCATCGGGGAGGATCGCCTGCACCTTAATCCCGTGGAGGCGAACTTCTTCGGCTAAGGATTCCGATAAACCAATCACGCCAAATTTGGAGGCACAGTAGGGGGCATCGTGGGCTTTGCCTTGGCGGCCTGACGTTGAAGATAGATTGATAATCATGCCGCTTCGCCGTTGAATCATCGCCGGGAGAACTGCCCGATTGCTGAGAAACACGCCTTTGAGGTTAATATCAAGCACGCAATCCCATTCCGCCTCAGAGACTTGCAAGAGGGGCTTCGGGGAGGTGCCGGGGGCGCGTAGAATGCCCGCACAGGTTATTAAAAAATCAATCTGCCCAAAGCGTTCTAGCGTCTTAGCCGCCATTGCTTCCATATCGGATTCTTGGGTGACATCCAAGGCCAAACCTAGGGTTTCTGCACCCGGTAACTCGGCTTGCAAGGCTTCAATCCGGTCGAGACAGCGATCGACAATGACCGCGTTTGCTCCGGCTGCTGCCAAGGCGCGACAGGTGGCTTGACCGATACCGCCCGTTCCTCCCGTCACAATAGCGACTTTCCCGTGCAAGTGTTGTTTCATATTGCAAATCCTTCCCCGTAAATCTCTAAGCGCTACCCCGGATCGCTTGCATCCAACTGGGGCGACTTTGACTGCGTAGCGGTTCAATTGTGGTTTCCAGACAGACGGTATCGGGCGGTAGCATCACCAAATACAGAATCAGGCGGGCAACCTCTTCAACCGAGACGAGGTTTTCCGGTCGCGGGATTGGGCCGTTTTGCTGCCAAATGGGAGTGGCGATCGCGCCGGGTAAAAGCACCTGCACGCGCACCCCTGCGTCGCGGACTTCCTCAGCTAGGGCTTCTGACAGACCAATCGTGCCAAACTTGGAGGCACAGTAGGCCGCATCAAAGGCATAACCGCGACGCCCGGACGTTGAGGAAATATTGATAATCTGTCCCGAACCCTGGCGAATCATCGCGGGCAAAACGGCGCGATTGCTCAGAAAAACGCCTTTAAGATTGGTATCGACCACTTCATCCCATTCCCGAACGCTCATCTGTTGCAGGGTTCGCACAACCCCCCCTGACGGTCGGAGAATCCCCGCTGCGGCAATCAGGCTGTCAATGCGACCGTAACGCGCCAGGATTTGGTCTGCCATTTGGGTCATGTCTGCGGCTTGGCCAATATCGGCTGCCCAGGTCATCACCGTGCAGCCGCGTACCGTGGCTTGCAGGCTATCTGCGGTTTGTTGGAGGCGATCGCGATCGCGACCTACAATCGCTACTGTTGCCCCAGCTTGCACCAATTGCTCGGCAGTGGCACGACCAATCCCCGCGCTACCCCCGGTAATAATACTGACGTGACCTCGGAGCCAGGTATTGTCCATTGCCGACTAGTCCCGCGATTTTTGAGCCACCATTTCCAGCCAGTAGCGCGGGACTTCCGTCAGCCCCTCAGCCGCTAGGGTGGGCGCAGCCGCATAAAATAGGGCTTCGCACGCCAGCTTCACGGGATAGCCACTCAACAGCACTTTCCCCAAACCTGCATAGGAACCAATCGTTTCAAAGCTGCGCTGCGTCAGCATCACCGTCCGCTCGTTTTGCCATTGCACATTGAGGTTGTGGGCGGCCATCTCTTGGGTATACTCCAGGATTGATAGCCAATGGGTGGAAAAAGCCGGGGCCCCTTGACCGCGCTGGCGCACGATACCGGGAAGTCCCGCCGCTTTGAGTTCGGCGTTGCGACGTTGCAAATAGGCGATCGCTTCTTGCACCCAACGCAGATAAATCGGTTCGGTTCCCGGAACGTAAGTCCCGGCGTAAAAGGAGGTATTAAAGGCAAAATAGCCCCCCGGTCGCAAAACGCGAGCAATTTCGCCAAAGAGTGCTTCCCGATTGGCGACCATATGAATGGCATTGCCCATCATCGCTAAATCAATGCTGTGGGTTGCAATCGGCAAACAATCCGCCGTTCCCTCCACCAAAATCACAGTACCGCTTTGTTGAGGCGTTAAGGGTTGAAAAAAACCCATCTGCGCTAAATCGGCTTGACCCCACAATAGCGACTCCCTAGAGAGATCTACGCCCACCACCTGCGGGAGTTCCCCTCGGTTCTCCGCCAGACAGCGTTTTAGCAACAGTTCCGTCATCGTTCCCGTACCGCAGGCCAAGTCAAGAACGCTTTGCACTGATTGGAGGGGCAACCCTTCAATCAATAAACGGTTGGCTTCAATATATTCGGGTTCGCGGGAAAACGGTTCATAGGAGGTATCAATATCGATTTCATCGAACGCCAGGGAGGGGGAATAAGTCATTACAATCCTCAGTTTCTAAAAACCTGCAAGCGTTCAAGCAACGGTCTGGGTTTTGACGCGCGGGAAAAACATGACCTTCAGCTTGCTTTTCGGAATAAACGTGGCGCGGTTGTGCAGCATCGGCGATACATCTTGCCCCTCTAGCACTGTCCAGTTGTAGTCCCGGAGGATATTCACCGCCAGTGCCATTAAAAACAACATGGCGTAAGGCTTACCCGCACAAATTCGCTGTCCGCCCCCAAATCCAATCAGGCTAAATTGCGTCCGTTTATCTTCCTCGCGCGGGGGGGCAAACCGTTCGGGGTCAAACTGCTCTGGATGTTCAAACACTTCCGGCAGGTGATGGCTGACAAAGGTACACATCCGCAAACTCCAACCCGCTGGCACCGTATAGCCATTAAATTCAAAGGATTTCACAATTTTGCGCGTTCCTCCAAAGGCGGGCGAATGGACGCGTTCCACCTCTTTAAACACGGAACTTAAATAGGGAAGTTTGCTGTGGTGTTCCCAAGTAAAGGGCTGATTGCCAATGACGGCATCAATCTCGGCTTGGGCTTTGGCTTTCACCGTTGGGTGACGGTTGAGGGCATACAGAAACCAGGTTAAGGTTGCCGCCGTTGCATCCGATCCGGCAACGGTAAACAGGAGGGTATGGGCGGCAATTTCTTTATCGCTTAGACCTTCTCCGGTTTTATCTCGCACCTGAATCCACTGGCTTAAAACATCTTGACCGAGATGGGTGCGGCGGGTGGCAATCAGGTCGTTAATTTGTCGTTGCAATTGCACGCCCGCTTCAAGTTTAGCCCGTCTCAGACGCTTGACCGAACTGTCTCTGGCGGCCCCTAGGTTGCCAGAGCGGACTTCGGGAACGGCGACAAAGGCTTCATACAGGTTGTGCAACAAGTGTTTGCGGTCGGCGTCCTCTGCTTGCCCGGTTAACCACACCCAAATGGTTTCAAACAGCAAGGCTTTAATGGCTGGAAAACAGGTGACGGTGGGTTGTTCGGCCCACTCTTGCAAGCGCTGTTCGCCTGCTGCACAGATGGTGTTTAAAGTGAAGGCAAGGGTTTCTGGACTAAAGGCGGGGGAGGTGAGTTGGCGCAAGCGTCGCCAGGGTTCGCCGTCTTTGAGGGAATAGGGTTCGTCTCCGAACATAATTCGCACGTATGGGGCCACCCCTTGGCTAAAGCTAAAGCAGTCGGGGCGGTCGTGCAGCACAAATTTATTGGCTTCTGGGCCAATGACAAAGACTAGGGGACCCCCAAGGTGAGTTTTAAAGATGGGGCCATAGCGACGGTAACGATCCCACATATAAACAATCGGATCGGCGGCAAATTCGCGAATTTCACCAATAATCGGGGTGCCGAACGTACCGGGTGGCAAATTCGGCAACTGCAAATCGCTCGTTTGCGGTATGCTTAACATCCTTGCCCTCCAAGGCATGATGGAGATGGGGTGCGTATGTTCATCTGTGAGGGCCCATTGTCAGATGAAAGGGGACTGCACGACCCAAGGTTCGATCGGTTTCGGGAATTTCTAAATCTGAGTTAGCGTTTGACCTGGGACAGCAATTCAGGATGGTGCTAACGATTGGGGTTGGGCAATCGGATGACCCAACTTTATTTCTAAGATGAACGCAAGCTAGAGTTTAGTCAAGGGGATAGCTCTTGACAATTTGTTAAGTGCTGAGGGGTTGGTTTACCATTGGGCGGGTAATTGATAAGGGGGCGAACCAACCTGAGTCCAGCGTTCGACTTGCTCTTTGAGGAGATAGCGCCCTTCAAAGGTGTACTCGCCCATGCGTTGTTTGACGGCGTAGGGAAATTTATTCAGGTCGCAATAGTCGCTATCTTCCCAGGTAATTCGTTGCGGGGCATGTTGCCAGGTTTGGGCGCTGGTGGACATGACGCGGACATTGACGGCGAGGGAGTCGCCAACAGGCCAAGGGAACCAGGCGATCCCATTTTCAGGGTAAGCGTTGGCGGGGCGATCGCTCTCGGCTCCGATCGCGATGGTGTAGTTGCCTTGGGCATCAATGACGATATTTTCATCGATGATGTCAATGACGGGAATGAGTTTAATGGGCGATCCGGTTTGCAAGGTAATGCCCCAATAGCGCAGTTGTTCGGAGGATTCCATAATCGGGTTTCCGGCTAGGGTTCGCGGGGTTTTGGGGGCTTTGCCCCGAAAGACGAGGACGCGTCCGGGTTTGAGGGTGGCGGCGCTATACAAGTAGGTGATGTGGACGTTATGGCCGCTGGTGTGTTCGTCGTTGGCGGGGGGTGGCAGTTTTGGACTCATGCCATAGAGATGGCGATAGGCTTGCAACAGGGTGGTGCGACAGTGGTCGGGATCGTCAGCGTTTCTTAACCAACCGATGAATAGGGGCGTGCCAAAGGATTTAATCAGTTTGAGCGTTCCGTCGCTATGGGTAAAGACTTGGGCGACTTTGGGAACGAAATCTCCAGGTTCCCCGGCTTGGGCGAGGTTGGCGCGGGCCCATTGTTTGAGGGCGTCTAAGGATTCTTGCTCTTTGCGCGATCGCCCCTCTTCTATCGCGGGGTTTTCTCGGATAGAATACCGTTGAGGGACTTGGGTCATGTTGAGTTCCACCTCGCGGGTAATGGGGGCGAGTTGGGGTTCTTGACCGGGAAACTGAATGCGGATGACGGGCGTGGCAACTTGACCGTAAGGTTCGTAATGGTCGGGCAAAAAGATTCGCATCCAGATGAACGGGCCTCGGTCGCCGTTTTTGCCGCTTTGGGTGCAGCCGTAACGCAGATTGCCGGGGGCGCGATAGGGGGGAATGGCTGCTGCTCCATTCAACGCCACGGGATTGCCATCGCGCAGTTCAAAGGTAATATGGTAGTGGCGCTTGCTGGCATTGCGATCGGCTCCAGGTAAAAAGGGATTGGTATGGCCTGGATCGGGTACGATATCTTCATCGAGGAGGGCGATTTCAGGGATTCCGGTTCCGTCGCCGATGGAGGGCAGTTCGGGACTCCAAGGGGCGCAAACCTGAAAGTTCATCATGCGGGCGTGGGGAAAGTCGCCTTCGATTAAGATTTTGGTTCCGGAGGGGACGGGTTTGTGGTAGCGCCATAGAAAATAGGTGTTTCCTGGGGGTTCGCCTTTGGCATGGTTTTCAAACTGCCAGGTGTCGGGACTGTCGGCTAGAATTTTCCACCATTGGGCGCGTAAATCTCGCACGCCATACCAATGCGGAGGCCATTGGATAGAAGTGGGGTCGCTGGTTGAGGTGGTTCCCCACATGCCGGGAACGGCTGGATTTTCCATCGTCTGCTGTTGTGCTATTCCGGGTTCTGTTTGCAGTTGCGATTCAACTGGCCCGCAGGCTAGGGCAATCATCGTTGATAATAGGGCGATCGCGGCAATTTTCACAATCTTCATTTCAGGGCATCCTTCACCGAGATAGTGCTTGCCTAATAGAGTCTGTTATAACAGCTTTAATTCGATTTTTGGGTAGTGCTGAAGTTGTCCACCCCCAATTTTGCAATCCTTCATCATTCGGCGATTGATTCTTTGCAAAACATTAAGTTTTCAGAGCCATGAACCCGCAACTACAAGCTCGTTTTCGTCAAGATTTGGTCATTATCCCAATTTCGGAAAAGGGAAAAACCACAAAACGCTATTTAATCAAAAATCCGGCTTCAGGAGAAACATTTGAGTTCGGCGAAGAGGAGTATTTTCTCTGTTGTGCGGTCGATGGGATAACGCCACCCACGCAAATTATCGAGGACTTCCAAGCCCGATTTTCAACCGCACTATCCCCAGAGGATTTTCAACAATTTGTGAGGCAAATTTCGAGTTTAGGACTGGTGGAAACCTTAGACCAGCATGACCCGAACTTGTCAGCCTCTCAAGTTCAGTCGCCGCCTCCCGATCGCTCGTTTGAGTTAAATTGGTCTTTATTTAATCCTGCCCACTTATTTAACCTCTCTTCTCGGCTTTTTAGACCTTGGAATTATGCCCTAAAAGTCGGAGTTTGGGTGCTATTTCCGCTCCTGGCGATCGCGCTCTTTACCCTCTGGAAAAATCGCTTGTTGCTGTGGCAAGATACCGTCCTATTATTAGAGCCTAAGCCCTTTATCCTTCAATTCATCAAAAATCTACTCATTCTCAATTTTACCACGAAACTGCTTCAAGGAACCGTTGGCTATTATCAAGGAGCCACCGTTCAAGAATTTGGAATCACATTAGGATTTGGCTTTTTGCCCTTCTTTTATATTAACAAATCCGAGTTTTGGAAACTGCAACGCCACAAACAAGTATGGATATTTGGTACGCCCTTAATCTATCGCCTCTTTCTAATTGCTAGCGGGATATTAATTTGGCACGCAATGCGCGGAACTGGCACCCAATTAGCCGCAAGTTCCCTTACTCTCGCCCATGCATCATTTACCAGTTTATTAATTGTTGGAAATCCCTTTTGGCCATCCGATGGTTATGGCTGGATGATTAACTTTTTTCATCTTCCTGCCACTTCTCTTCAGCGAGCCTTTCGGATCTGGGGAATGATGCTAAATCGGCGAAGATTGCCCCCCTTGCTCACTTTAAAAGGCAGAATTGGTTTAGTGATGTATGCGGCGATCGCAGTTTTATTTTGGACTGTGTTTTTCGGCTATTCTGCTACCCTGCTGGCGGCTTCGCTGCAACGTAACTTTAGGGGTAGTGGCGTTATTTTATTCCTCAGCATTTTACCCTTATTTTGCCTTTGGTGCGCGTGGCTGACTGCTAAGTTCGGCGTCAAGCCACAACCCGCTAGCGAACAGAGCTTCACCGCTGAAGAAATCCTCTCCACTCCTTCTTCCGTTCGCGAACTTCGCCCCCCTTCATCCTCGCCACAAACAACTTATATTCCCTTTCGACAAGAACCCCAATATTTAGCGCGACCAAAAACTCGATTGAGTCGCCCCTTCAAATCATTTTTAATCCTATTTTTGATAGCTGGATGCATTGCCCTTCTGTTTCTGCCTTACCAATACCACACCGGCGGAGAAATTCAACTAATCGCGCCGCAAAAACAAGAAATTCAAGCTGAAATTGAAGGTTATGTTCGTCAAGTCAAATTTCAGGGAGGTGATGGAACTTGGATAGAAAAGGGAAGCGTAATTGCCGTCATGGAAGCGGCTGATATTCAAAATAGCTTTAATACTACCCAAGAAGCTATTAAAGGTCAGCAAGCCCTCTTCCTTAAACAACAGGCAAACTTAGCTAAATTGATCGCGGAACCCCGACCAGAAGTTGTAGAAGTCGCGCAAGAACAATTAGCAGTGGCTCAAAAACAACTGAATGTCAGCCTCAAGCAATTAGAAACGCAAAAAGTTCAAGCCGAAGCCAGCGCAAGGCGGGCAACAAGATTTAGAGAATTATGGCAAGAGGGTGTAGTTTCTCAACAACAATGGGAAGATGAACAGCGACAAGCCGACATTGATCTTGCCAATCAAGTTACAACCGAAGAAGCTATTGGCACTGCCCGTCAAAGACTGAATGAAGCGCAGGCTAATTTAAATTTAGTTTTAAGCGGCACAAATCCAAAAGACATTGAAGCTGCCCGCCAGGAAATTGAAGTAACGCGAGCGAATATTAGCCGTTTAGAGCAAGAATTAAGTTATTTAGGCACGCAGATTCAAAGCAGTCAGCTTTTCATGCCATTTAGGGGCAAATTGACCACTGCTTACTTAGATCGAAAGATTGGAACTTATTTAGAAAAAGGAGATACTTTTGCCATTGCGGAATCCGGAGATTTCATCCGAGGAGAAGTTTCAGTTCCTGAGTTTCAAGTCGATGAAATTTCTCTCAATGGTCAAGTTTTTGTCAAGCTTTTAGCTTACCCCAAGCAAACTCTAACCGGCTCAGTGGTTTCCATTGAACCCAGTGCCGTGACAACGACTTACGGACAAGTGGTAAAAGTGGTAGTTGAACTGCCAAACTCCGAGAATATTTTGAAATCTGGAATGACGGGCTACGCCAAAATTCAAGGTAGAACCATGCCCGTCATTATGGCGTTTTCCCGTGCCTTACTGCGCTTTGTTTTGGTTGAAGTGTGGTCGTGGTTTCCCTAAGCGGCCAATCTTTTATGGCCCCTCGTTCAAGTGTTTTATTGAGATTAACCGCCGATGAACGTTTCTCACCTCAGTTCTTCCAGTTCGCCTTCAGATATTGCCATTGTTGGCATGTCTGCATTATTCGCCAAAGCTGCGAACTTACAGGCTTACTGGCATAACATTTTGCATCAAGTGGATGGAGTCACTGAAGCCCCCGATAGTTGGGCGTATCCTTACTTTGACCCCAACTCGACCGAGAACAACCGAATTTATACGCGCAAAGGGGGATTTCTGGGAGATTTAGCCCAATTCAACCCCTTAGAATTTGGAATTATGCCCACGGCGGTTGACGGGGGAGAACCCGACCAATTTTTAGCCTTAAAGTTAGCGCGGGATGCCCTTCAAGATGCTGGTTACGACCAAAAACCCTTTAATCGACAAAAGACTGGAATCATTTTAGGACGCGGTACTTATGTCAATCGCGGTTATACCACGCTGCTCCAGCATGGGATGATTGTGGATCAGACCCTAGAACTTTTGCAACAGCTTTGTCCCCACCTCGATAAGCAAACGCTGAGTTCTGTACGCCAGGGGTTAAAAGAGTCGCTACCGCCGTTTAGTCCCGAAATGCTACCCGGCTTAGTCCCCAACAACGTAACGGGACGGATTGCCAATCGTTTAGACTTAATGGGGCCCAACTTTATTATTGATGCAGCTTGTGCCTCTTCATTAATTGCTGTGAAATTGGCGATGCAAGAGTTATTAACGCATCGTTGCGACATGGTATTGGCGGGGGGAATTCACGCCTCCACGCCTCCCCAAATTTATATGATTTTTTGCCAACTGGGGGGGTTGTCCCATTCCGAAATTCGACCTTTTGATGCGTCGGCGAATGGGACCTTGTTGGGGGAAGGTTTAGGAATTTTGGTTTTAAAACGGCTAGCCGATGCCCAACGCGATCGCGATCGCATCTATGCTGTTCTCAAAGGGGTTGGCAGTGCCAGCGATGGCAAAGCTTTGGGCTTGTTAGCCCCGCGTTTAGAAGGAGAAGTCTTAGCCTTAGAACGCGCCTACCAAACTAGCGGTGTAGACCCTGGCAGCATCGATCTAATTGAAGCACATGGTACCAGCATTCCTTTAGGCGATCGCACCGAGATTCAAGCCCTCTCGCAACTGTTTGGGCCGCGCCAGGGACAAATGCCCCCCATTGCCCTCGGTTCCGTCAAATCTAGCATTGGGCATTGCATCCCGGCGGCGGGCGTCGCCGGACTGATTAAAACCGCCCTGGCACTGTACCACAAAGTCTTACCCCCCACCCTATGCGAACAGGTCAACCCCGCTTTGGGGCTAGAACAAACGCCCTTCTACATCAACACACGCGCCCGACCTTGGGTTCATGGCAACCCCCACCTCCCGCGCCGCGCCGGAGTCAACGCCTTTGGCTTTGGGGGAATTAACGCCCATGCTGTTTTAGAAGAATATCGCGAACCTTCCCCAACTGCCAGCTCCCTCGCACTGCGACCGCCGAACGAACTGCTGATTTTTTCCGGTGACGAACGCGCCGAATTCATCGAACTTCTAAAAACTACCCTCTCTCATCTACAAACTTCTCCCCCCCCAACCCTCACCCCCCTGGGCTATCAACTCTCGCAAACCCCCATCGGTTCCCATCGCCTCGCCATTATTGCCAGCGACCCCGCAGACCTGGCCGCCAAACTCGCGCTAGCCTTAGACAAACTCGATAGCCAGCCCCAACGCTTCCAAACCCGCAACGGCATTTATTACGGCCAAGGCAAACCACCGGGCAAAGTTGCCTTTCTATTTCCCGGCGAAGGGGCGCAATACACCAACATGCTGGCAGACCTCTGTTTAGCCTTTCCCCAAGTCCGCGAATGGTTTGATTTTCTCGACCAAACCTTTTGGCAAGAACGTCCCTATCGCCCCAGTCAGGTGATTTTCCCGCCTCCCACCAGCCTCACCACCGCTGAAGAACTGTTTGCAGACCGACAATTATTTGCGATGGATATCGGTTCGGAAACCGTCTTTACGGCCAGCATGGCCTTGTACGAACTCCTTGAACAATGCCAAATTCCCTGCGAGGCGATGGTGGGTCATAGTACCGGAGAAAATACGGCCTTGTTTGCCTCCGGAACCGCCCAAATTGAAAGTCGGGCACAGCTAGGCGAGTTAATGCGCTATCTCAACCAACTGTATCAAGAACTCGAAACCGGCGATCGCATTCCCAAAGGGGCCTTACTTGCTGTGGGGGCCATTCCCCCCGACCAAATGGCGCAAACCCTAGCGGCTGCTGAGGGTCGCCTGCATTGGGCAATGGATAACTGCGACAATCAATTGGTGCTGTTTGGCAGCGAAACCGAGATTGAAGCCATCACTCCCCCCTTAAAAGCCCAAGGGGGAATTTGTTTGCGCCTGCCCTTTGACCGGGCTTACCATACCCCCCTATTTGCTGGCGTGGCTGAGGCGTTTCGGGCTTTCTACGAGGCGTTGAATATTCGCCCTAGCAAAATTCCCCTGTATAGTTGTGCCACCGCCGAAATCTTTCCGTGCGAACCCGCCGCCATCCGCGCCCTCGCCACGCAGCAGTGGTCAAGCCGCGTCCGGTTTCGAGAAACCATTGAAACCCTGTATAGCAGAGGGTTTCGGATTTTTGTGGAAGTTGGGCCGAGTAGCAACCTCACGGCGTTTACGAATGATATTCTGCGCGGGCGAGATGCCTTAGCCGTTGCCAGCAACAACCGCCGCCGACCGGGGTTAGAACAGTTGCAACATTTACTCGGTCGGTTATTTGCCAGCGGCGTCAATGTCAACCTCGATATCTGGTATCGAAACGCCGAGACTCAGGTTAGCGCGACCCCCCCAGCAGCAACTCCCCTCAGCCTGAGTATGCCTGCAATGCACTTATCGGAAACCTTGGTGCAAAACCTGCAAGATCAACTGCACCCTCCCCAAGAACGTCCTAGCGAACCCGTTGCCTGTAGCGGTCAAACAGCGGTCGTTTCTGCTTATTTTGACTTGATGCAAGACTTTTTAAAAAGTCAAGAACAGGTTTTCAGTCAGTTCTCAACCCATCCTGCTGCTGTCTCCTGTGCCTATCCCTTCTTGGGCAAAATTCTCAGCCAAGATGAAAGTTATTTAGAGTGCGATCGCCTCTTTAGCCTAGACCCAGATTTCTTTCTCGCCCATCATACCCTCGGCGGTCAGCCCTCCCAATGGCAACCCGACCTCTTGGCCTTACCCGTCATTCCCTTCACCTTCAGTATGGAAATCATTGCTGAGGCGGCCCATTATCTCTTGGGCGGTCAATATACCGTGGTTAGCTTGCACAATCTGCGGGCCTATCGCTGGCTAACCTTAGATGAGGGAAACTTGCACCTGTGCATCCGCGCCCAGCGCCAAGAACCTACCCCAGAAGGCGAAAGCGTCTGGGTTCGCCTGTTTCAACAGCAGACCGTTGGCCCAGAAACCGGACTGTTAGTCTTTGAAGGGGAGGTTCGCCTATCGCCGCAAGCCCTCTCCCCCCCGCCTCCGCAGCCGTTTGGCTTAAACGCCCCCAAACGTCCCCGCCTCGCCGATGCCGACTTATACCAAACCGGCATGTTTCACGGCCCGCTATTACAAGGGGTCAAACACCTGCGTCAATGGTCGGAAGAAGGGATAGAAGCCGATTTACAAGTGCTTCCAGTCGAGGAATTTTTCAGCGAAGCGAGGGTTCCTCAGTTTCAACTCGATCCTGGCTTACTCGATGCGGCCGGTCAATTAGTTGGATATTGGCTAACCGAACAATTCGGCCCGGACTTTAATTGTTTTCCTTTTCAAGTCAACGCCTTTTATCAATATGCTGCCCCCTTGCCTGCGGGAAGTCTTGTAGACTGTCGCGGGACCATTCGCTTTACTAGCCCGCAACAAATTGCCGCCGATTTTGAGTTACTCGATGCTAGGGGTCAGGTTATCGCCCGCTTAGAACAGTGGCAAGACCGTTACTTTGCGATGCCAACGGCCTTTTCTGAGTGTCGGCTGCACCCGCAAACAGCGTATCTGTCGGAAGCTTGGATGCAAGCCGAAACGGGTTTAACTCTACGGCGCATTCCGGCATTTGGCGAACATTTTCTAGATGAGGCGTGGGCTATCTGGCAGCGGGTTCTGGTTCACCTAATGCTGACGCCCACAGAACGGGAAACTTGGTATCGCTTCCCGCCGGGAAATCGGCGCAAAGATTGGTTGCTAGGTCGCATTGCGGCTAAAGATGTGATTCGTCAATGGGCGGCTGAAGATTGGGGAGTTGCCCTGTCCCCCATCGATATTGAAATTGGCACCACGGATTTAGGCAAGCCCTTTGCAGAAATTCCTTTGCTAGATACGATTTTGCCCGATCTTTCGATTGCCCATACTCAAGGAGAGGCGATCGCCATTTTAGCCGCTGACGCCGAAAGCATTGGTGTGGATCTAGAACGATTGGATGCTCGTCGCGACTGGAGTTTGCTGCAAGGAGCGTTTAGCGAATCCGAACAAATGTTGCTGCAAAGCCTCTCCACGGCGCAGCAAACAACCGCTCTGTTGACTTTTTGGTGTGCTAAGGAAGCCGCTGCTAAAGCAGCGGGTACGGGTTTGATGGGTGCGCCGCGTCGCTGGCAAGCAGTCTCTTACTCTCCAACCGAAAATCAGATGGAAATTGAGTTTGAGGCGTACAAATTTATCGTGCAATGGTGGCAAACCGCTACGCATCTGTTAGCAGTCTGCCAATCCCCTGTTCGCTCTTAATGGAGACAAACGGATGTCTGGGATACTTGCAAATCAGGTGGCTATTGTGACGGGTGGCGGCACGGGTATCGGTCGCGCCATTGTCCGACGACTCGCCCAGGAGGGCGCGGCTGTGGCGGTTTGCGGTCGCCATCGGCAGACTTTAGACCGCTGCGTTGAGGAACTGGTTGCCGAAAATTGGACGGCGAAAGCCTATTGTATGGATGTGCAAAACCGCAATGAGGTCGATACTGTGGTCGGTCGCGCGGCGATTGAACTGGGTTCTAGGGAATCTCCCAAAATTGATATTGTGGTGAATAATGCCGCCGTTACGGGCTATACTCCAATCTCGAATTTGGTAGAGACGCTGTGGGAGGAGATTGTCGATACTAACCTCAATGGGCCGATGCGGGTAACGCGGGCGGCCCTGCGCTATATGCCCCACGGGGGGCGGATGATTAATATTGCCTCGGTTCTAGGCAAGCAGGGGGCGGCAGGCTATAGTGCGTATAGTGCCTCAAAACATGGTCTGTTGGGCTTAACGCGATCGCTAGCCCTTGAACTCAGTTCCCGCCAAATTACGGTCAATGCGGTCTGTCCGGGATGGGTTGAGACAGACCGCGCCGCCGATATTCTCAAACAGATTGCAGATGAGGCCCATCAATCTGCCGCCACAGTTCGACGAGGTTTGGTGAAGCGCATTCCCATCGGACGTTTTGTTCAGGCCAATGAAGTGGCCCAATTAGTGTTTTATCTTTGCCAAAAGGAAGCAGCGGCTGTCACCGGACAAGCGTTTTCCATTTGTGGCGGACAAACGTCTGCTTAATGGCAATTCAAATGGCGTTTAAATTTGAGTTTTTCAGGGTGATTTGCTGAGAAACTCATCTTCTTTTTCTCTATTAATCGGCAAATTTATATGACACAGGTTTCTTCTGTAATTCCTTTAGAAATTATTCCGTCGGATCGCGCTGCGGGTGCCGAAATTCGGGGGATGAATTTGCTCGAACCGCTTTCCCCAGACGTTCAAGAACAAATTGTTCAAGCCCTGGCGAATTACGGGGCGATTTTTTTTCGCGCTCAATCTTTGAACGAAGAACAACAATTAACCTTTACAAGGGCGTTTGGCGATAGTATAGGCCATCCTCTAGCCAAGGTCGAACATATGAGTTTCGGAGAGGGTTCTCAACCTGATGTTTATTACCTGAAAGATGAACCAGATTTAACCTATATTGGCAAAAATAAGTTGAAAGGGGCGGTGATGTGGCATAGCGATTTGCAATATATGCCAGAACCCCAAGTTTATTCGGTGTTGTATGGGATCGAAATTCCGTCTAAAGGGGGCGATACGCTGTTTTCTAATTTGGTTGCTGCCTATGAGGCGTTAGATGAATCTTTAAAACAGAGAATTGAACATTTGCAATGCGTGAATTGGATTTTGCGAACGATGCCGCCGGTGGTGCATCCTTTGGTGCGAATTCATCCGGTTTCTGGACGTAAGGCGCTTTATGTCAGTCCGACTTGTTCGCGTTCGATTGTCGATATGCCCCCCGGTCAAAGTAAATCTTTACTGCGTTATTTGATGCGCCATGTCACTCTCCCTCGCTTTGTCTGGCGTCATGTGTGGCAAGCGGGCGATCTGCTGATGTGGGATAATCGCCACACTCTCCATTGTCGAACGGCGTTCGATCTGTGCGAACGCAGAATGATGCGCCGCACCCAAACTGCTGGCGAACCCGTTATTCCCGCCTAGGCGTGGATTCAGTAAGTTCACGTAATATAAAGTTTCTAAAAAGGGGTTGGCAATTTGCACCTCCGTGAAATAACTTATATTATGCAGTTGCCTCTTTCTGGCAACTGAATTGTCAAAACCTTGATTTTACTGAAATTATTTCTCTGAAGCCAAGTTGGCTCTCAGGGATTGCCCGCTTAGCAAACGCCAAAAAGAACCCCAAAGCCTGTCTGTTTGGGGAGCGTTTCTGATGCCCGTTGATTTGGCATTGTGCAACTTAAGATACAAAAATTGATTTCCGAGTCAAAACCAAGGTTTAATCAAACGACCTTGCTCGGAGCCGCTCGTTTGTTGTTTTGCCCTGTTGAGAACGGTAACACCCTCTCCGGCTTCGCTAGAGCCATCTAGGAAGAGACGGAGATCCCGAACTTTTGGGCAACTCAGACTTCAATGCTATGTTTTCACCCTCAAGATGGCCACCTTTTGCCCGAATTGACGTAGGGGAGCTAGCCTTCATGAACTTTACCTGTTTTTCCATCAGCCCAATTGAGCTGACTCATCCGGGCATTGCGATCGCCACCAGTCGCGCCGGGGGTGTCGGCGTGCTGGATGCGGAATTTTGCCGTCTAGAACAATTAGACGGTGCGTTGCACAATTGGGTTCAATTTCTAGCCGCAATTTCCGAACAAGCCCCAGTCGGACTGCGCCTGCACGTCAGCCAACTGACCTCTCATGCAACCTTACTCAAAGCCTTGCAAGGTCGTCCTCACTGGCTGATCTTAGCGGGCTGGAAAGGTCACTCCTTAGCCGGATTACCCGCCGACCCCCTGCGTCAATTGCTACTAGAAATTATCCAAATCGAGCAAATTCGCCATCTCAAAACCCAAGACCTCCCCGTCCAAGGTTGCATTGCACGCGGTCATGAAAGCGGGGGATGGGTCGGGGAAGACTCCGCCTTCATTTTGACGCAAAAATTACTCAATAGCGGCTTATCCCTGCCCATCTACGTGCAAGGCGGTATCGGCTTGCACGCGGCAGCAGCTTGTCGGGCAGTCGGGGCGGCGGGTGTCGTCCTCGACGACCAACTATGGCTCATGCCCGAATCGCCCTTACCCCGCGCTTGGCAAGCCCACCTGCAACACCTCAGCGGTCAAGAAACCAAAGTCTTAGGAGAACGATGGGGAGCCGCTTGTCGATTCCTCTCTCGTCCCAGCTTTCAGGCTGTTGAGGCCTTGCAACAACTGTGCGATCGCATCGAAGCGTCCGGATCGACCCTGGCAGCCCAAACCTGGCGGCAACAGGCCTCGCCCAGAATCGGTTGGGGTTCCCCCGATACCCACGTCTGGCCGATGGGACAAGCCATCGGACTGGCTGCGGGATATCGCGATCGCTATCCGTCCACCGGACGGTTCATCCAAGCCCTGCTTCGTACCAGCGCCGCCGACGTGCAAACCGCCGCCCAACTGCGTCCCCTCCAGGCTAATTCTCCCCTCGCCCAATCCCACAACACCCAATACCCCATTGTCCAAGGGCCAATGACCCGCGTTAGCGATACAGCGGCCTTTGCCCAAGCCGTTGCCCAAGGCGGCGGACTGCCCATGCTGGCACTCGCCCTCATGCCAGGAACCCAAGTCCGCACCCTGCTGCAACAAACTCAAGCCCTCCTCTGCCGCCAATCTTGGGGCATTGGGATTTTAGGGTTTGTCCCCCAAGCCCTGCGGGAAGAACAACTTGCCGCAGTCCTGGACGCGAAACCCCCCTTCGCCCTGATTGCCGGAGGGCGACCGGATCAAGCCGCCCGTCTCGAAGCCCAAGGCATTGCCACCTATATTCACGTTCCCACGCCCAACCTGCTCAAACTCTTTTTAGAACAAGGAGCCAAACGCTTTGTCTTTGAGGGACGCGAATGTGGCGGTCACGTCGGGCCCTTGAGCAGCTTTACCCTATGGGAAAGCGCCATCGAGACCCTATTGCAGGAAGTTCCCGCTGCCCAGGCTTCAGAGATTCATATCCTGTTTGCGGGCGGCATTCACGACGCCAACAGCGCCGCAATGGTCGGTGCAATGGCGGCCCCGCTTGCCCAACGGGGTATGAAAATTGGCGTCTTGATGGGAACTGCCTACCTGTTCACCTCAGAAGCCGTCGCCTGCGGTGCCATCGTCAAAGAATTCCAGGAGATTTCCCTCGCCTGTCGGCAAACCATCAACTTAGAAACCGGCCCCGGACACGCCAGCCGCTGTGCGGTAACGCCCTTTGCCCAGGAGTTTTACCAAACGCGGCAGCAAATGATGGCCGCCAACCGTTCCCCAGAGGAAATCAAAAACGCCCTGGAAGATCTAACCTTGGGACGCTTGCGCGTGGCCGCCAAAGGGTTAATTCGCCAAGACCGAGAAATTGTATCCGTTGAAGTTCAAGGACAGCGAACCCAAGGGATGTACATGATCGGTCAGGTGGCAACCCTGCGAAACACCACCAATACCATTAGTGCGTTACATCAGGAGGTTGCCCAACAGAGTACAGAACGTTTAGTCGCCCAAGCCCAAACCTTCAGACTGCAACCTGTAGAACCCCAATCTGCGCCCGCTGATATTGCCATTATTGGCATCGGGACGCTTTTGCCCCAAGCCCAATATCCCGAAACCTTTTGGCAAAATCTGCTCAATCAAGTGAAAGCGATCGCCGAAATTCCCGCTTCCCGCTGGGACTGGCGACTGTACTACGACCGCGATCGCACTGCCCGCGATAAGGTCTATTCCAAATGGGGCGGATTCCTTGAGGCGGTCGCCTTCGACCCCTTGAAATTTGGCATTCCCCCCAAATCGCTCAAATCCATCGAACCCCTGCAATTGCTGACCCTAGAAACCGTCCGCCGCGCCCTAGCGGATGCCGGGTACGAGTCCGGGGAGTTCGATCGCGAGCAAACCTCCGTCATTTTGGGAGCAGGGGGCGGCATTGCCGAACTCGGCCAACACTATGCCATCCGTTCTGAGATTCCCCGCTTTGTCGATGCCCCAAACGCGCAAATCTGGGATCGCCTCCCCGAATGGACGGAAGAATCTTTTCCCGGCTTGCTGCTCAACGTGGCAGCCGGTCGGGTTGCCAACCGCTTTGACCTAGGCGGGTCTAACTTCACCGTAGATGCTGCGTGCGCCTCTTCCTTAGCCGCCCTGAATTTAGCGGTGAAGGAACTCGAAAGCGGGCGCAGCAACCTGGCGATCGCGGGCGGCATTGATACCGTGCAAAGCCCCTTTGCTTACTTATGTTTCAGCAAAACCCAAGCCCTCTCGCCCCAAGGTCAAGCCCGCCCCTTTGACAAAAACGCCGATGGGATTGTCATTAGCGAAGGTCTGGCAGTCGTCGTCCTCAAACGGTTAACCGATGCCCAACGGGATGGCGATCGCATCTACGCGACGATCAAAGCCGTAGAAGGATCGAGCGATGGTAAAGCCTTGGGCATGACCGCTCCCCTGAGCGCCGGACAGCAACGGGCCGTGAACCGAGCTTACCAAAAAGCGGGCTTTTCGCCCCGCACCCTGGGCTTGTATGAAGCTCACGGCACCGGAACCGCTGCGGGCGATCGCGCCGAACTCGAAACGATCGTCACCACCCTGACACAAGCCCAAGCCGCGCCCAAAACCTGCGCGATCGGTTCTGTTAAAAGCCTGATCGGCCATACCAAATGTACCGCCGGCGTTGCTGGATTGGTGAAAGCCGCCCTCGCCCTCTATCACCAAGTTTTACCCCCCCACGCCGGAGTCGAACAACCCCTGAGCGCGATCGCTGACCCGACTAGCCCCGTTTACCTGCTCAAACAACCGCGTCCCTGGTTCAACTCCGGTGGCGATCCGCGCCGTGCGGGGGTCAGTGCCTTTGGCTTTGGCGGCACCAACTTCCACGCCCTCCTGGAAGCCGCACCCGCTAGCATTCCTCCTGCGCCCCTCGGTGCCGAGGCTTGGCCGTGCGAGTTGCTTGTCTTTCAAGGCCCGCAAACCGCGATCGCCGAAGAGATTCGCCAACTCCTCTCGGCCCTGGCGGCTGGAGCAGAACCGCGCTTGCAAGACCTGGCTTACACCTGTGCCAAGCGCGTCGAAGACCGCTCAACGCCCCCGGATGCCCAGACGGTCAATCTCAGCTTGGTGGTTGCCGATCTGGTCCAATTACAGACAGCCCTAACCCAAGTGCTAGAGCATTGGCAAACTGGGGCAGCCTTACCCGACGCCATTCAACTCCGTCCGGCGATCGCCCATGCCCCCACCCTCGCCTTCCTCTTTCCCGGCCAAGGTTCCCAGTATCCCAATATGCTGCGCGAAATCAGCCTTTACTTCCGGGAAATGCGGCAAGCCGTTGAGTTGGCCGATGCTGAGTTACAAGAGCAACAGTCCCAACCCCTCAGCCAATCCATTTATCCCCCTAGCGCCTACACCCCAGAGACCGAACGGGAACACAAGCAAAAACTTACCAACACCGAGACCGCCCAACCCGCGATCGGAGCAGTGGAAATGGGCTTGATGAACCTGGTTCGCCGCTTGGGATTAACCCCCGCGATGATTTGCGGTCACAGCTATGGCGAGTATGCCGCCCTCCATTGTGCGGGCGTGCTGTCGCCTGGGGATTTTATCCGGCTGTCTGCGGCGCGGGGTCGCGTCATGGCTGCCGCCTGCGAAGCCTCCGAAGGGGCAATGGCTGCCGTGCAAGCCACCCGCGAGGAATTGCTCACCCGTCTGGATGGGGTGGATGGAGTGGCGATCGCCAATCATAACGCCCCTTGTCAAAGCGTGATTTCCGGCGACAAGCAGCGGGTGACGCAAGTGGTGGATAGCTTAAACGCGGCCGGCATTCTGGCGCGGATGTTGCCCGTGGCAGGGGCGTTTCACTCGGCGCTGGTGGCTTCTGCCCAAACCGCCCTCGCCGCCGCGATCGCCGAAGTCACCCTCCTCCCCCCGCAAGTCCCCGTTTACGCCAACGCCACCGCCCAACCCTACCCCGTTGATGCACCCGCCATTGGCGATCGCCTAACCGAACATTTAGTTCAACCCGTGAATTTTGTTGGGCAAATCAACGCCATGTACGAAGCCGGGGCGCGGGTTTTTGTAGAACTCGGCCCGAAAAGCGTACTCACCAACCTCGTCCGCTCAATTTTGGCGGAGAAAGAGTACGTCGCCGTGGCGGTAGACGGACAGCGGGGCGGCGAGTTGCGCGGCTTGCTAATGGCTCTGGGAACCTTAATGACGGTGGGAGTCAATTTACAACTGACGGCTTTATATGCAGACCGCAACGTCCAATTTCTCGAACTCTCGCGCCTAGTGGAACTGACTCGCAAACCGCCGCTTTCCCCCAGTACCTGGCTGGTTGAGGGGGGCAGCATTCGCCAACCCTCAGAAACGGTTGGTTATACCGGGAAACTTCCTCCGCGAACCGCCGCCTCGCAACCCGCCCCACCCCAAACCCCGCCGCCTCCTGTCTTTACTCGGAGAACTCAATCTATGGTTGTACCCCACTCCTCGCCAGAGATGAGACCGAAAAGCGATCCGTTCCGGAATCGCACCCAGCCTCCCGTCTCTGGAGATGTTGCCCTGTCGGCTTACCTGTCGTACCAGGAAACGATGCGGCAATTTCTCGCCGTTCAAGAACAGGTGATGAAGCAGTTTCTGGGGGGCAGTCCCGCCCGCTTGCCCAAGGAACGCGAACCGATTTCGCTTTTGCAACTGAGCAATGGTAACGGCAATGGGCATTACTCGCCCCCAGTTGAGACTTCTCCCCCGGTGGAGTCGTTACCCGTAGCAATGGCTTCCCCTGTGGCACCTGTTCCTCCGGTGGAGTCGTTACCCGTGGCAATGGCCTCCCCTGTGGCACCTGTTCCCCCGGTGGAGTCGTTACCCGTGGCACCTGCACCCCAGCCGGAGGCAGCGATCGATCGCGCCAACCTAACGCGCCTGCTGGTGCAACTGGTGAGCGATCGCACGGGCTACCCAACAGAAATGTTGGGCTTAGATCGCGATATTGAAGCCGAACTGGGAATTGATTCGATTAAACGGGTGGAAATTCTCGGCGCTTTGCAAAAACAACTCCCCGATGCGATCGCCACCCGCCTGCAAGGGGAAATGGAAAGCTTAACGCGCGTCAAATCGCTCAACCGCACCCTAGACCGACTGCTGGAACTGGCAAGGGCCGGGGAGGAACGCTGCCTGGGAAAGTCTGAGGTTAATGGCCTGGGAAAGCCACCCGCAGGGGTTGAATCTCTGCCGCGCTACCGGATGCAAGCGCGGCCGCAACCCCTGCCCCCCGGTCGGCTGACCTCCCTAGAGGGGCGCTTGGCGATCTCCGAAGATACGCTAGGGGTTGCGCCTTTAGTGGCAGCCCTTTTAGAACAGCACGGCGCTCAAACGGTCATTTTGCCCCGCTCTTGGCTGGACTCTCCCGACCTACTGCGACAAGGATTAGACGGCCCGATTTGCGGGATCGTGCATCTGGCGGCCTTATCTGCGTCCCCCCAACCCCAAACCCTCGCTGAGTGGCAGCAATTGACTCAAATTGAGGTTAAAAGCCTCTTTCACCTGTTGCAAACTCACTCGCCGCAACGCCTCCTCGCCGCTTCCCGGTTAGGGGGAACGTTTGGTCGAGTCGGCGGGGAAGCGGGTTTAGCCTCTGGGGGGGGAAATGTGGGGTTGTTGAAAACCCTGAAAGCGGAATCGCCGGGGGTTCAAGTCAAAGCAGTGGATTTCGATCCGCGCTTATCGGCACAGGAGATTGCCCAAGCTGTGGTTGAGGAGTTCCTCACGAATGGGGAGACGGTGGAGGTGGGTTATCCCGGCGGGCAGCGGACGATTTTTCAAACGGTTTTAGCCCCCCGTTCTTCGGTCTGCGATCCTTTGCTGCCAGCGGCAGACTGGGTGGTGTTGCTGACCGGAGGTGCGAGGGGAATTACCGCAGAGGTGGCCAAGCGGTTTCTGGTTCCGGGAATGCGCTTGATTGTGGTGGGGCGATCGCCAGAACCTCCCCCAGAATCACCGACTACGCTGGGGATTGAGGATATTCAGCAACTTCGCCAAATTCTCCTGACCCAGGCGCGTCAAGCGGGCCATTCTCCAACCCCCGTTCAGATTGAAACTCAGATTCAACAGGTGTGGCGCGATCGCGCGATTCGTCGAAACCTGCAAGCATTGAGACAATTCACCCCAGTGGACTATCGCGCCGTAGATGTTACCCAGGAGGAGGCGTTTGGGGAACTGATTCAAGAGATTTATCGCCAGTACGGTCGTCTCGATGCTGCGATCCACGGGGCGGGAATTATTGAGGATAAGCTGATTGTTGATAAGCCTCCCGATTCCTTCGATCGCGTGTTTAATACCAAGGCTGATAGCGCCTTTCTCCTCAGCCGCTATCTCCAACCCGAATCGTTGAAACTCCTAGTCTTCTTCGGGTCTGTAGCCGGTCGCTATGGCAATCGCGGTCAGGGGGATTATGCTGCCGCCAATGAGGTGGTGAATCGCTTGGCCTGGCAGTTAAGCCACCGCTGGCCGGCCGCGCGGGTGGTGGCGATTAACTGGGGGCCTTGGGATACCACGGGGATGGCTTCGGAAGCGGTGAAACAGCGGTTTCGCGAACGGGGAATTATCCCGATTTCCCTAAGTGCAGGCTGTCAATTTTTCTTAGAAGAGGTCTGCTTTGGCAGTCGGGAAGAGGTGGAGATTGTGGCGGGTGAAGGCCCTTGGTCGGACTGGGAGGCCATTACGGTGCCCCATCCGTTTGTTTTGCTGCCGGCCAAACCGCAACTGCAAGCGAATCATCGTCTTGTCCTAGAGCATACGTTCAGTTTAGAGAGCGATCGCTATTTGGTCGATCATCAACTTGATGGCAAGCCGGTTCTCCCGGCAACTGCTGCGGTTGAATGGTTTGCCGAACTGGTACAAGCGGCTTGGCCGGAATGGACGGTTAGCGAGATCCGCGACCTCAAGGTGTTGCGCGGCCTAGTCTTGCATTCGCCAGTAGGCCAGCGGGTGCGCTTCCAAGCTAAAGCTTCTAGTCATGCGGATGCAGAGTCGCTGTCAGTGGCGGTAGCCTTGCTTGACGAACTCACCCAACGTCCGTTTTATCAAGCCTCTGTGTTGCTGCATCCGGTTCTCCAGCAAGCACCCCTGGGTTCGGCGTTTGAGTGCAGTGCGGCGACTGCTCTCGATCCGCAGACCGTCTACCGCGATTATCTGTTTCACGGTTCCTGCTTTCAACTGATTCAATCGATTAATCGAGTGGGCCCGGAAGGGATTGAAGCGTGGGTGACGCCGAGTTCGCCGCAGGTGTGGAAATCCAGCCCCCAGCGTTGGCTATTCGATCCGGGTTTGCTAGATACGGCCCCCCAATTGGCGATCGCCTGGGCTAGAGTTCAACACAATACGACCCCCCTCCCCTCGCGCTTGGGTGCAGTGGTGCGCTATGGTTCTTCACCCTTACCGGAAAGACTAAAAGTTGTCTTGCGGGTGAAGGACTATCAACCCCACAGCCTGGTCTATGATGCTGACTTCCTCGATAGCAACGGTTACATTCGCTGTTCGCTACAAGATGTGGAAGGCACTTGCAACCCTCGCTTGAATCGTTTGGCTTCCTCCGTTTAAGGCAATTTCGCACGTACGGGAGAGCAAATTTATGCCTCATCTAACTTTAAGTTCAATTTGGAAACGCCTCACTTCTCTGATGTGTGCGGTTGGGTTGAGTCTCAGCGGTACTGCTGCTGAGGCGCTCACTTTTACGTTCAATGCTGCACCGGGAACGCCGTCAAGTGTGGTGAATGGTTTCGCCGCTGCTGGGGATATCTGGTCTGCGGTACTGGCTGATGATGTGACGGTCAATATTAATATCAGTTTTACGAATTTGGGAGATGGAATTTTAGGCGGAACGGTGGCGCGTCGCTATCCGGTTTCCTATAATTTGGTACGGGCATTGATGTATGGCGATATCACCTCCATTGACGATTGGGTTGCTTTTAGCAATCTGTTGCCGGAACCCTATTTCAATTTGTTGATAAATCAAACCTCTAATAGTCGAGGGGGTTCGTCAGAAATTCCTTATCTAGATATTAATGGCAGTAACAATAATACGCAGGTTCATTTAATCGGAGCTAATGCTAAGGCGTTGGGGCTAGCGGCTTATTTGCCAGTCAATCATGTGGATGCAACGATTCAATTTAGCAATCTGTTTAATTGGGATTTCGATCGCAGTAATGGCATCGATCCGTTAGCGTTTGATTTTATTGGAGTGGCTGCCCATGAAATTGGTCATGCTTTGGGGTTTGTTAGCGGTGTTGATTTGCTAGATAGTGTTGCGGGAATTATTGGACCGATCTTACCCGATAATTTTTATCGGGCAACTGTTATGGATTTGTTTCGCTTCTCCGAGGAAAGTGCAGCGCGGAGTCGGCAAATTGGCGCGCCAGTTATCGATTTTACTGCTAGCCCAACGCCAAAGTATTTTTCGATTGATGCCGGAAGAACTTTGCTTTCTCCTTTTTCAACCGGAACTTATTTAGGTGATGGCGAACAGGCAAGTCACTGGCAAGATAATTTAGGAATTGGGATGATGGACCCCACCATTGACTATGGGGAATTACTGCAAATTACGGCAAACGATCTGAAGGTATTTGATGTCATGGGTTGGGATCTGGTTGCGAATAATCCCAGCAGACGTTCGCCAGTCAATCTTGTCTTGGCGGCGAATTCTTTCAAGTCCAAACCCGTACCCGAACCGAGTCTAGCGCTAGGATTGATGGCTTTGGGGCTGGGCTTTAGTATTGCTAATCCATTGAAAGGGAGGAGATATCGTTAAGAGCGATCGCGCGTTCTTTCAAAAGTACGGGAATACCCGATTCAACTGGATATAGATAATTTTGAGCTTCGCACAGCAAGCCCTGTTCTAAGGGCTGAGTAATCGCGTCTCCTCCTCTATTAATCACTTGATTTTTCTGAATTCTTGTATTCAATTTTGCAATTAAATTTGAATCTGCCCAGCACAATTGATTATGAGTTTCTGGACAGACAAGAACCTTGAGAAAAAAAGTTGAATTTAACATAACTTTTCCGAGGTTGTGCTAGACTCATTTATTCTAAGATCAAAGTCAAAATAAAAATATTAAATTTTCTAAAAAAACACAACTTACCCTTGATAAATTGATTAAATTTTAGTCAAAATCATTCATCTCCTCCATCCAGAAAAATTCATGCCCAAAGTGCTTGCGAATGGAGTCACCCTTTCTTATCAGCAAACTGGCAATGGATCGGATCTTGTCATGATTCATGGACTTGCGGCGAGTCGAGCATTTTGGTATCCCTTAATCGCCCAACAACTCGAACAGAAATTTCGCGTCACCTTTTACGATTTGCGAGGTCACGGCTATAGCGAGATGCCTGCGACTGGCTATACATCGCAAGACATGGCATTAGACCTTCACGAACTCTTCAATCACCTCCAGATTCACCAAGCCTTATTAGTCGGTCATAGCTTTGGGGGCGTCATCGCCTTACAGTATGCCTTGCAACATCCCGAACGCGTTTCTTGCTTAGTCGTTGCCGATAGTCGCATCTCTTGTTTGCAACCCTGGCAACGCCTCAAAGATACCGATTACCTCAGCGAATTAGAAGCCGCCATTTTAGCCGCATCCCCCGATATTGATTGGGAAAACGAAACCCAAATTGGTCTGCGATTTTTAGAAGAAATTGCCAAAGAACGCTGGCAATCTTTACGCCGGGATAGCCGTTACGGGTACATTCCCTTTGGCGGAACAGGGGGCGGAACGCGGGCGGCCCAAAAATGGTTGAACTTACTCAACACCACCACAGCCCGCCAAGACTTTCAAAATGCGGCGGGGTTAAGCATTGAAAAGATTCGCGACCTATGCGTCCCCATTGTGGCAGTTTATGGAGCGCGATCGCGCTGTCTGCCCACCTGCAAAGCCCTAACCGAAATTTTACCCACCTGTCAAACCCACCTGATTCCCGATAGCAGCCACTTTTACCCCATCACCCAAGCTGCCACCTTTGCCCGCATCCTCACCCATCCGGAAGTGCAACCTTTATGAAAATCGACGATCGCCCAGTCACTCGCCTAGAACCCTCTTCTGGCTTGCGGAGAGAGAATTTTACCCGAATTTCCAAAAACGGCTTTGGCGATCGCTACAACGGCATCTCCCACTCCATGTCCTACTTTCAGGGCAAAGTCTATGTCGGCACCTCTCGCTGCAATCTGCAAATGATTGCCGTCAATAACCCCCCTTCCACCGCCGTCTGGCCCGTGAAATGCCCGGAAAACGTCTATCAACTCGATCGTCGGGCGCAAATTTGGTGCTACGACCCCACCAACCCCGCAGGAGGCTGGACAAACGCCTACACCGCCCCGTGGGTGACGGGTAGCGACGGCACCGAAGTTCCCCAAGATATGGGCTATCGGGGTCAAGCCATCTTTCAAGGCACCAGCGACAGCGCCCCCACCCTTTACGTCTGCACCTGGTCCCCCTCCAAAGGGCCGGCCCCGCAACTTCTGCGATCGCAAGAGGGTCTGCACTTTGAACGCGTGGGGTCTTTAGGTTCTGGCGATCGCAGCTTCAACACCTTCCGCACCCTCTACCCCTTCAAAGGACGCCTCTTCACCGCCCCCACCGGACGCACCAAAGGCTACGGACAAGCCGACGACTGCATGGCCGAGGCCACCGTCTACGTCACCTGCGACCCCCTCACCCAACCTTGGCAAGCCGCCAGCCCCCCCAGCTTTAACGACCCCACCAACCTTACCGCCTTTGAAATGGTGGAATTTAACAACCACCTCTATGTCGGTACGGTGAACGCCACCAGCGGCTATCAAATTTGGAAAACCAAAGCCGAAGGCGATCCGCCCTACCAATGGACGCAAGTTTTAGCAAACGGGGCCTACCGGGGCAACCTCAACGAAATGCCCGTCAGCATGACCGTCTTTAACAACGCCCTCTACATTGGCAGCGGCATCCAAAATGGCGGGTATGACAAGGTGTACCATATTGGGCCCGCAGGAGCCGAACTGATTCGCATCTATCCAGACGATACCTGGGATCTGATTGTCGGCGAAGCTCGTTTAACCCCCCACGGCTACAAATATCCCCTCAGCGATATTGGTCCCGGTTTTGACTCGCTCTTTAACGCTCACTTTTGGCGCAGCGTCGTTTATGAAGGCTGGCTCTATGTTTCCACTTATAACTGGAGTATCTTTTTACCCTATCTCAGCCAGCAAAATTGGTCTAACACCTTCAAAAAGCGGATTCAAAAACTCGGAATTCACAACATCGTGCAAAAGTGGGGCGGCTGCGACCTCTGGCGGACTCAAGATGGCGTGCGCTGGTTGCCTGTCTCGCGCAATGGCTTAGATAATCCCTATAACTACGGCATTCGGACGATGGTTCCGACTCCCCACGGCTTATTTTTAGGCACCGCCAACACCTTTGGCCCAGAAGTCTGTTTGCGGGTTTCCTCTGGCGAGTGGACTTATGCTCCGAACCCCTCTAGCGGTACGGAGGTTTGGTTAGGCGTTCCTCCCCAACAAACCCCGGTGGTGGTTAAGACCGAAGAACCCAGTCAAACGGTGGCGGAACTCAAGGAAAAATATGACGTGCGGATGTACGAACCGCTTGTGGATGAGTATTACGACTACAGCGACTTTTATAGCTGGGGGTACTGGGATGCTCAAACCCAGACGCAAAAGGAAGCCTGCTTAAACATGATGGAGTTGTTAATTTCCCTGATTCCAGAAAAGCGAGGCAATATTATTGATGTGGCTTGCGGTAAGGGAGCCACTAGTCGGTGCTTGCTGAAGTATTATCCGCCCTCGGCGATTACGGGGATTGATATTTCTGATAAGTTGATGGATACCTGCCGCCAGAATGCGCCCGGTTGTGAGTTTGTGGTGATGGATGCTACGCGGATGGATTTTGCCGATGCTTCTTGCGACAATATGATCTGCGTTGATGGGGCGGGGTTATTTGACACGCGAGAACGCTTTCTGCACGAGGCGT
The DNA here is from genome assembly GCA_010672635.1 of Desertifilum sp. SIO1I2. Lineage (GTDB taxonomy): Bacteria > Cyanobacteriota > Cyanobacteriia > Cyanobacteriales > Desertifilaceae > Desertifilum. The sequence goes on from JAAHGE010000016.1 coordinate 35,450, forward strand.
TTCGGGTGTTGAAACCGGGGGGACGACTGATTTTATCGGATCGGTTGATTTCTAAGGCGGCAGTCAAGCGGCTGCGGTCAATTAATTGGGAAAATTATGTTCGAGATTTAAAAGAATACGACACGCTCTACCAGCGGGCGGGGTTTGACAATGTGCAAATCTATGATGTAACGCCGGAATGTTTGGGCGGGTATACCGATCGCTTTTCTGATTTTATCTGTCGTAAGTTTACAACTCAGGCGATCGATCGCGATACGTTCAATAATTTTATGAGTTTTATTCTGTCGCGAACCATCATTATTCGCTATTACGTGTTTGTTTCGGCCCAGAAGCCGGTGTGAGGTAAAGTCATTCTAGGGGTTGATGCCAAGTTTTGAATGTCTCGGTTTTCTGGAGAAAGCAGGCATTCAGGTTAATTTGATGAAGTGGTATCCTCTCAAGCTGGCGGCGGGTCGAGAATATGCTTTTGCCCAAAGAGCGATTCGCGCTCGCGATCCCTGCGGAAATCGCCGATCGTTTAGGGAAAAAGGATGTGCCCCCAACGGGAAAATTGCCGAAACTTAGGAAATTAGCGGGTACAAGGAGGCAATGGGCACTCATCACCAATGGCGATGAGTGCCAGTCAAACGCTGCAACAATTAGTAGAAATGCATTCGCCACATTCAAGACTCGGTGAAGTGAAGAGGTAGAGGAGGCGATCGCCATGTTTAAAGTGAGATTAATCAGTTTGGGGGCTTGCTTGCTGTTATTGGGGTGTCAGCCTCCCCAGCCTCAAGTTTCCCCAGAAGTTGCGAATGTGAATCGCGCGCAAGGGACGCAGATTGTTGCATTCGGTGATAGCATTACCGCCGGGGCGGGGGTGGGACAACAAGCGGCTTACCCCAGGCTTCTCAGCGAAATTCTCAATTTACCCGTCGTTAACCGAGGCAGAGGGGGAGATACCACGGCGATCGCCCTCCAGCGCTTGCGGGAACAGTCCCTACAAGCCGATCCTTGGTTAGTCATTGTGGGTTTAGGGGGAAATGATTTTCTCCAGGGGGTACCGCTAGCCCAAACCGAAGAGAATCTCAGACAAATTGCGATCGCCCTCCAACAACAGGGGGCGATTGTTGTTATTTTGGGGATGAATGTTGAACCGTTTAATGGCGAATACGAGCAACTCTACCAGCGGGTAGCCAATGACACCCAAGCTTATTTAATTCCGGGAGTTTTAAAAGGTTTAAACGACCCCCGCTATCTGTTTGATGAAATTCATCCCAACTCCGCCGGACACCAAATTTTAGCCAACCGCATCGCTGAAGGCTTAAAACCCATCCTAGAACGCCCCGATTTACCCCCAAACTCGCAGCCCCCAACGCCTTGATTAACTGAAAAAATTCTCAACACCCCGATCTCTTTGTCGGTTAGGTTAGCGTCAGCCAACCTAAGCCTGTTGCTGTTGGGTTGAACCAACCTACAAAAAAGATTTGTCAGTCAACCAGCGCCTTAACTGTAACAAAAGTAAGTTCATCTTGAACAAGGGATATTGTTTCACTCTTCGCAGCTTTCCGTAGAAACCCGTTCCGGAATTGTCGCCGCCAAAACTATTCTTTCGGTAGAAGCTAATCGCCGAAGAGTCTTGTTAGAAATGATAAACGTGCTGCTTCTGACAACCCAGTCCTCAGTAAAAAGTGCTGACAACTAGCCCAGTTAATGTTATAGCAACGGTTTGGTCATTCATCGATTATGTCTCATTTCATAGAATTTAAGTTACTAGCTCCCCGGAACGCGTCTGCTTGCTTGATCGGTTCGTTTTCTGATTGGGAAGAAATTCCTTTAGAAAAGGACGATCGCGGCTATTTTCGCACGAAAGTTGAATTAGAAGATGGACGCTATCAATATAAATTTCGCGTGCAATCGCTTGAGGGAGAATGGATTGAAGTTAACGATCCTTATATTACAGAAATTGATGATTCTACGGGGAATGGTATCCTGAATATTAAGCAGGGTCAGCGGATCGTGGATGATTATGTGTGGCAGCACGACGATCGATCCTTACCTGCTAACGAAAATTTAATTATTTATGAATTATTAATCCCCGACTTTTCTAAAGAACGAGAGAGCGATCGCACTGGAGGACAGTATCAAGATATTCTCGCGAAACTCGATTATCTATCGGAATTAGGGATTAATGCCATTGAATTAATGCCCTTAAATGAGGCTCCTGGCGAATATGCTTGGGGTTATACTCCGAGCTATTTTTTTGCCACTCAACCGCGTTACGGCTCCTCTAAAGACTTAAAACGGCTGATTGATGAATGTCATAGCCGAGGGATGCGGGTGATTCTCGATCAGCTTTGCAACCATTCTGCTGAAGAAAGCCCTCTATTTCAAATCGATCGCGAGTTTTGGTATTACAAAGACTTCCATCATCCCGATGCCGAGCCGAGCGATCGTTGGGGGCCGGAGTTTAATTATGAATACTATGATGAAGCGCTCGATCTGCGTCCGGCTTGGGCATTTATGGGCGATGTGGTGCGTTTTTGGATTGAAGAATATCATATTGATGGCATTCGGTTTGATGCGCTCAAGCAATTAGATAATTACGATTTCTTGTATTGGGTGACAGAAAAATCCAAGCAAATTGCTGGAGATAAGCCGTTTTATAATATTGGCGAATACATTCCAGAAACTCCCGATTTGGTGAGTCCTAATGGTCCAATGGATGGCTGCTGGCACGATAGCTTTCACCACTGTATGCAAGCGCATCTGGTGGGAGAGCGATTCGATTTAGAAGAGGTAAAAAATACTTTAGATGCCAGACGCCAGAACTATCCAGAGGGCGCGAGTAAGGTGGTGAATTATTTGACCAATCACGATCGCGATCGCCTTTTAGCCAATTTAGGAAATCATCAGATTTTTGATGATGCGGCTTTCCGTCGGGCAAAATTAGGGGCGGTGCTGTTATTAACGGCTTCGGGTTTACCTTTAATCTGGATGGGTGAAGAATTTGGGATGGATACCCGCAGCACGCCAAACGAACCGCAGAACCTCAAATGGTCGCTGCTCGAAAACGATCGCAATC
>JAAHGE010000160.1 GCA_010672635.1 Desertifilum sp. SIO1I2
GGGGAAAAACTAAAAATCGGATTGTTTATCCGCTTTATCCTGAATGGGCTGAGTCTTGGTGCTTAGACAAGGTGCAAATCCCACCCTGCACAGGAAGAAATAACGCCGATCTAGGAAATCGCGTTACTCACGCCTTTCACAATCTAGACATTCCGTTTTCTCCGTATAACCTGCGCCATGCTTGGGCAGTGAGAGCGATTGTCTATGGGCTGGATAACGCGATCGCCGCTAAACAGATGGGGCATAGCTTAACTGTTCACTACACCACGTATCAGCACTGGATTTCAGCATCTGTTTATCAACAGGTTCATGAAAGCTTGCGCGATCGCTCTAACCGTCCATTGCCGCCTGGTCTTTGCAAAACCTAACAGCTTGCCCTTGTCCGCAACTGCGGACGTGGGAAGTTTGCGGCGGGAAACAAAGCGGAGATCGCGAGTCACAAGCATTGGGCAATTGCGATCGCTGTCAAGCTCTCTTAGATAGCGAATTATCACTAAGGAATTAATTAACCCGGCACACTCGGCACAATCCTTATCTGGTAAGCATTTGAATTTGACACACTACTCGGCACATGTGTCAGACAACTCGGCACATAACAGGAGCAAGGCAGCATGAAACTGGTTAAAGTTCGCTTGATTGGGGATGAAGCAGGCATCAAAGAACTGTTAGATGCGATCGCCTCTTGGGCATCTTATAGAGCGATCGCCATTTTAAGAGAAATGTGATAGTGTAACCATATCAGGCGATGCCTGTCGGTATTAGCAGTACCAACAAGCATCTAAACCCTGAAAGTGAAGTAACCACCTCCAGAGGTCTTAACAATGAATATCACGAAAAGCGCCGAAAAAAACGGCGTAGAAGTCTTGGACGTGCAACCAGACGATTACCTCGTCAAAGTCCTAGACCTGATCCAACAGCTTGAGCAGTTTGACCGATTAATTCATATTGCGGTGAATTGCTGCTGTTCTTCCCGTCCCACCCCAGACGAGATGGAAGACTTCCGAACTCTAATCGCAACCTACTGCCAAGTATTCCCCCCAGTCTTTGAGCAACTCTGCGAGCTTGTCCGGTCTGACTCCCAACAAGACAGGCACCTAGATCACCTCAACGAACTAGATTTCGTTCGCGAATACCTGGAACTGGCGGGAATTGGCTTGCGACGCTTTCCCGCCAACCCCAAAGCCTCAGACCTTCATGAATTTTACGTGATTGCCATTGCTCACAGACGGATTGTAGAAGGCTTGCTGAGTGACTTCAAACAGCAGGTTATCGCTGACCTTCAACCGAACAGAATTAAAACCCTTGACGACCTGTTAGGGTCAAACTCTGCCGTATAAAGCCGTATCGCGGTCATATTAAGCCGTATTGCGGCAAAAGATAGCACGCTCAAAACCTATGTCAATCGCCGACAACCCCCGGTAGACCTAGGTTTTGCTCTTGAGTTCCAATTATCAGACCTCTTGATCAACCTGACGTAATGAGGTCATTTGAAGCCGCTTTACGTCCGTAATTGGCATCACATAAAAACTGGCTTTTCCCGTGGAAGTGGTTACAGCGTGTTCGGCAGGATTTACCCCTATTTATCGCTTGCTAAACAGTTGTCGAACATCGAAAAAAGGTGTTACCATTTTGTCTAATCGCCCCTACAAAGTATATCTGTATCTGCTTTTCCCGTTTTTCCGCACTTGTTACCGCACAGTTGTCATTTTCCCGACTGTCGAACAAGTGGTAACAGAACTTTTCCCCATTACCATCACTTAAAAACATGACTCAACCTCAGAGAAGAATCACGAAAGTGATCCGAGTTCCCCGTCGTTATGAGTATCTGTGCAAGGCGTTTACTTGCTATCTAGCAACCCTTCCCCCAGAATCTCAGGCTCAACTTTGGGGGATAGAAGACACCCTAGGCGCGCTCAGTGACGACGCCAAAACCGAGGCAGAACGGCAAAAACACCTAGCAAACACATTCCAATCGCACTTTGCCGGGATGAAAGTATAGGACTGTGCAGGCTTGTCCGCAATTGCGGACGAGTCCCTAAAACGGTGTCGTCGATACTAAGTATAAAAGTGGGTTAGCCGTGGAAGCGCGATCGCCCTTCTGACTTAAAAATAAGTCGTCGTCACTAAGAGTGAAAGTCGATTCAACTAACCGCTTTGTATGTTCCACTGACCGACGCTTTTAGCCAAACTCACCCTTAAGTCAGTCGTCGGTATTGTTAACTGTTTACAAATCTTCAGAGTCTGTTGAACGGACATCTTTAAACAGTTGTGATAGCATCCGATCAATGTTGCATCAAGTCAAGCTATTATGATGGTTGAATTCCAAAGAAAAAGCGCCCTGGCCAAACAACGTTGATGTAACAACTGGTCTGGGGCGCTTTTTTTAATAAAAAGAAAACTACCGCTATGATATCCCAAACATCTACCACAAAACAAAACCCCCGCCACATTTCCGAATGGACGCAAGGCAGTGCAGTCAGCGAGGCGATCGCCAGACTCAACATCGAATCGTTGACCGCCGCCGAAATGAACCAGCGGGTCTACGGTCAAGCCAACCCCAAAACCCCAATCAAGCATGACGGCTGGTGGTGTCGCGGGGTGAACTGGCGTAATGGTCAACCCCTCGGTGAGAGCGCTGGGCAAGGTAAGCCAGACCAAAAGCACGTCACCACCAAAGGTGAGGCTAAGTATTTAACAGGTCAAGGCACTGTAGACGCGATGTTTCTGGCAATGCCAGAGGTGGATTATTGGAGCAACCTTTATCAACAAGCTGAAAGTTATTATCGCCTCACGGGAGAAAAGACAGTCCTGTTATGGACAGAAGGGGCTAAGAAAGCGGCTTGTGGTCTGACAGCGGACATCGCCACAGTCTGTCTAACTGGGGTGTGGAACTGGGGAAAGGCAAGTGAAGGAAAGCTAGGGTTTGAGGTTAAAAACTGGATGCAGCCCTGGTTTGAGCATTATCTAGCGTTCGATTCAGACTACCAATTTAAGGACAATTGCAGACTGGCAATTGTTAGATTTGCAGAATACTTCAAGAAAGAAGGTTGTTCGCTGAAGATCCTGCAATGGGACACGGAGCATAAAGGCATGGACGATTACATCAAGGCGAACGGACAGCGCCAGTTTTATAACGAGATATCGAAAGCGAAAACCGTTGCGGCGTGGGAACGCCAGTTTAAGAAACCAGAGGAACGCAAGCGCGATCGCCTTCCTCCAGCAAACAAGATCGCCCGCGAGATTGCCGAAGACAATCGCGACCTCCTAGCGTATCGGGAAGAATCGCAGCACTGGTATAGATACAGCGCCGATCATGAGGGAATGTGGTCGGAGGAGCCTGAAACCTATATCGAATCTATTATTTACAGCATGGTGAAGGGTAAAGGGGTTGAGGAGATAGGCTCCTTTAGCTACATCACCAACGTCATGAAGTTTTTGCGGTGCGAGTTGAACGTAAGAAGGTGGGAAGAAGTCAACCCTAAAGACTTTCTCCCATTTCGCAACGGCGTCCTAGAAGTTGCTACAGGTCAACTGTTACCCCATTCGCCGGGTTATCGCTTTACTTGGCAACTGCCCCGGCAACACAACCCGCTGGCAAATAATTGGGAGACGATTGACAGTTGGCTAGAGGAAGCCACTAAGGGCGATGAAAGCTTAAGGAAGTTTCTACTCTGCTTTGCTAACGCAGTCCTCAAAGGACGCTCAGACCTGCAAATCTTCTGCCACCTAACCGGGCCGGGGGGGACTGGGAAGGGGACTTACATCCGGTTGCTAACAACCTTAATTGGTGAGGTCAACAGCCACACCAGCACCCTAGCCGATTGGAATAACAACCGATTTGAACCTGCTAACGCCTATCTCAAGCGGTTGCTAACTTTCCCGGATGAGGATAAGTATGGGGGCGGTTTAGGTACGTTCAAGAAAGCGACTGGGGGGGATTGGCTGAGGCGCGAGATTAAAAGCAAACAAGCCACTCAGTTTCGTTTTGATGGGATGGCGATCGTTGCTTCTAATTTCCCCATCTTCTCTGGTGACAATAGCTCTGGACTATCTCGGAGATTGAGACAGATTCCCCTCAACAATTCCGTCCCTAAACTCTTAAGGCGCGATCTAGAGAGGGAGTTTGAATCAGAGTTAGACGCGTTCACAAACTACGTTTTGTCTATTCCCGATCGCGTCGTCACGGCCACGCTGTTACAGACAGACATTGAATCAACCTCAATGCTTAAAGCCGCGTGGGAGTATCGGATGGAGTCGGATGTGATTACAGACTGGCTGAACTCCAACGTTATCCACGATCCAAACGCTACAACTCAAGTCGGCAAAGACCTGAGTGATGAGGATACTTTGTTTGGTAACTGCTATCAGTTCGCTCAACGGAACGGTCGTAAACCCATTAGTTCTACAGCGTTTTCCCGGCGTCTGTTGGATTTGTGCCGAAATCAACTGGGATGGACAGATGTAGAGTGCGATCGCCGCCGCTTAGGAACTGCCAACCCAGTATCTTGCTTCACGGGTTTACGCTTGCGCCAAAACTCCGACAGCAATCTTCCCAACCCGATTGAAGCGCTCTACTGTGCCGAGTGTGCCGAGTTAACCCCGCACAGTGCCGGGTTGTGTGCCGACTCCTATCCCTTGCCAGATAAGGGTTGTGCCGAGTGTGCCGAGTTAACAGAGCCTGTAATCCCTGTAGATATTTCAGAAATAGAAGACAGTGGATCATCTCGCGTGGATCAATCTTCTGAATCGTCCGCAATTGCGGACAACCCACCGTCACCAGACCAGAACAAGAGGGAGTTTGAACAGTACGATCGCGTTGTTATTGAAGACGGAAAGTTTTTTGCTGTGGGATATCCTAATGCGATTGTGGTTAGAGATCTCGTTGTTACGTTTATTTCTTACCTCAGTCAAGGTTTTTGCGTAATTGAGATTGAAGGCCAGAAGTTTGATATTCCTGTATCCAAGCTAAGTCACTGGCAATTGCCACAGCCTGAATATAATCAAAATGAGTTACTAGACGATGGATATCCCGGAAGCGATCGCTCTTGAGGTAGCAGAAGAAGAATTTCTATTTACTTATGGTGAGGAAGGAGAACTTCTAGATTCTTGGGAAGAAAATACAGGCGATTGGAAGTTTAGATTTTTTCTGAGCAGTGGTGTAGTAAACTGCAATGTTTCTGCTAATGGCTATGACTTAAGCTGTGAGTGCACAGATGAAAGGTGATTTTAGGAGAAAGCGTTAATAGTCCGCAATTGCGGATGCTTACATAAACCCGTGACAGGTATGTAAATACTTGTTACAGGTTTAAGTATATACCCGTCACAGGTATTGACAACAAACCTGTGACGGGTATAGTTATATTAAATGCGTCCTCTCTGAAGCTTGGCGGCACCGAGAGAACGCATTCCCCAAGTAGAATCATGGAGATTTTTATTATGACTCAAAAAGACGCAATTCAACGCGCCGAGACTATCGTTGTCAATTTGCAGCAACAAGCCAATGCGGGTGTTTTGTTTCTCGGAGATGAAGCGATTCAAGTCACGTTAAAACGCTGGCAAAATCATCTGAACTTGCTGAAGCGATAGCTAACCCCAAGGGAGGTGGTGTATCTCCCTTTGATTGGTCAATTGTGGAGATATAACGATGGACGATATTAGTTTTAAAGGGGGACGCGGTAAGAAGCTGCCTCCCGGATTGCGCTCTATTTCGTGGAGAATACCGGAAGGGGCGAGGGACTCTATCTCGTTTCTGTGTGATGCCTATCGCTCTGGGGAATGGGACGGCACGCTAGAAAGCTTAGGTCACTCTCAGACACCAGGGGCGAAGGAACTGCTAGAGGAGGCGATCGCACTTCTAGAGGAAGTTCAAGACCCCAAGCGCTATGTCGCCAGCAAGGGCGGGGCGATCCGTGACAAGGCTAAGGATGCCCTGGTCAAGTTGCTTGAAATGCGATCAAAACTCTGATTTTAGGGAAGCTTTAGGGAAAAAGAAGGCAAGGACAGCTTAAACCCCTGATACAATAAGCTTTCAACAAGGAAGGTGAGGGGACTGAAAATCCTCGTGTCGCCGGTTCAAGTCCGGCTCCTGGCACTCAGACCCTTGAAACCGAGGTTTCAAGGGTTTTTGCTTGATTACTCAGAAGCTAGAGGGAGTTTAACGGTAACGGTGGTTTGCTCTGCGGGCACGCTCTCAATCGATAGACTGCCACCGTGGAGTTCGGCGATACGCTTGGCAATAGCTAACCCCAATCCCGATCCTTGCTGTTCGTAGAGTTTGCGCTCAAACTGCATATGAGCGCCGATTTGCAGCAGTTGTTCGGGTTTCATGCCGCGTCCTTTGTCGCTCACTGACAAGCTGAATGTCCCCTGGCAGACTTGACACGCGACTTTCACAGGCGTTCCGGGAACTGAGAATTTAAAGGCATTATCCACTAACTCATCGACGATTTTCATCAAGCGGGTAGGGGAAATCTGAAGATAGGCATCTTCTAGTTCTAACTCTAAGTCGGGTTGGCGGTGTACCTGTTGGGCTTGGTAAACGGCTTTCTCGGTAACGAGGGCCTCAGCACAAGGGGTAAAATGAGCCTGTAACGCCTGGATTTGTTCGGGGGAAGCTGCAATCAGCTCTAATTCGGCATAGAGCAGAAAGTTCTGAATCAGCCGATAGAGGCGCTTTCCAGAGATGTTGATCAGTTCGATCATTTCGCGAGTATCTGCATCCTCTGGCTGGTCAAATTGCATTAGCAGCAACTCTGAAGAGGCTAAGATGCCATTGAGGGGCGTTCTTAACTCGTGGGGAAGGGAAAGAATAATGCTTTTTCGCAGTTCTTCGAGTTTTTCCGATTGCTGGCGATCGCGGGTGGCTTGCTTTTCTAGGCGGGTGGCGATCGCACTCAGCAGTTCCCCTGGCGTGCAAGGCTTGGTTAAATAATCGTCTGCACCGAGTTCCATCCCCTTACGGGTGTTGCTTTTCTCTACAAAAGCCGTTAGGAAAATAAAGGGAATGCTCGCCGTTAGGGGTTCGTGTCGTAAGGATTCTAAAACGCGATAGCCATCTAACTCTGGCATGGAAATATCGCAAATAATTAAGTCGGGGATATGGGTTTGAGCGGCGGTAATGCCTTGAATCCCGTTTTCCGCAGCGATGACTTGAAAATTTTGGGCGTGGAGTAGTTCTGTAATATTTTCGCGGATTTCAAATTCGTCTTCGATGACTAAAATTTTTTGCATAAACTTTGACCAGAGTAAGAAGGGATGGGGGTTATTGAGGCGGAGTCGAATTTAAGCGCTGCAATAGTTTGAGATTTTCTGGGTTAAGAAAATCTTGCAGATTCGACAGTTGGTTGATAATGGCAATCTCGCGATCGCACTCTTGTTGCAGAATGTTTAAATAGCGCTGGCGAGCTTGGGGGGTAGGAGCCAATTTCAGCATTTGAATCGCCATTGTGATGTTCGATAAGGGATCGCGTAACTCTTGGGAAATTTTATGTAACAGATCTTCCTGGCTGTGGCTGATTTGTTGGAGTTCTCGAACTCTTTGCTGTAAACCTCTGGCTTTGCTATGCGCTTGTTGGTGGTGTTGGGTGTAGGCGGCGTGTTTTTTAAGGCGGATGGCGATCGCACTCAGCAGTTCTGTCACCGTACAGGGTTTTATAATATAGTCATCAGCCCCCAATTCCATTGCTAAACGCTGATCGTCCCGTTCGGTTTTCGCCGTTAAGAAAATAAAGGGAATCATTTCAGTCAGCGGATCTTTTTGTAATTCAGTCAAGACGGTATAGCCATCGAGATCGGGCATCATAATGTCACAAATGATGATATCCGGTAAGCTTTCCTGGGCTTTTTGCAGTCCTTCTTCGCCATTGATAGCAGCAATAACTTCAAAGTTGTTAACCTCTAGGATTTCTAATAGATTTTCTCGAACCAGTTCTTCGTCTTCAATCACTAGAATTTTTAGCTTGGCAGAGTCGTTCATGATGCTTCCTCACCTAAGCGTTGAGCCGATCGGAGATTTTGCAACGGTCGTATTAACCTATCTCACAGCTTAACTCGTCTTTAGACAACTCATAAATGATTTTTTGAACTCTTTCATGCATTTTTAAGGTTGACTGAGCATCGTGCAAGATTTCAGGCAAATTCCTACTTTTACCTTCAATTAAACTAACTGAGCGGAAGAACGACTGTAAAGGTTGTCCCTTCTCCCAACTCGCTTTGCACCTCAATTCGACCTCCATATAACTCCACCGAACGCTTCACAATTGCTAATCCTAAACCTGTTCCGGTAATGGTACCCACATTGGTGGCGCGGTAAAAAGACTCAAACAAACGTTGGCGATCGCTTAAAGGAATACCAATTCCTGCATCCTTAACTTTTAAGGAGATTTGGCAATCTTGACAGCAAACGCCAAAGTAAACTTCACTATTTTCAGGAGAATACTTAACGGCATTAGAAAGCAAATTTTCTAGAATATAGCGCAAGATTTTAGGATCTACTTCAACAAAATTGCGCGTCCCTTGTAAATCGAGTAGAATGGAATGTTGATAGCGGTCGGCAACTTGAATATCTTCAATCAATTCTTGACAGAAGGTTTTCAAATCTAATTGAATATTCTCAATCCGCATATTTTGCGATTCTACCTGACCAATCAATAACACATTATCCAACATTTCAATCATGCGTTTAATAGAAGTTTGAATGCGATTGATGTGAGTTGTCTTTTTCTCAATTGTCCACTGTTCTTGATACATTTTTAGCAGATCGGAAGAAAATAAAATGGTAGACATCGGCGTTCTAAATTCATGAGAAACCATTGATACAAAACGCGATTTTAGATCGCTAAGTTCTCTTTCTTTTTCTAGAGCTTTGCGAATTTCTGTTTCTGCCTTGCAGCGTGCTAAAGCGATTTCAAGGGTAGTATATAAGTCCTTTTCTTGAAACGGTTTTACAATATAACCAAAAGGATAAATATCTTTGGCTCTTTGCAGCGTGTTCTTATCTGTATGAGCCGTTAGAAATACAATGGGCAAATTTAAGTGCTTGGTAATTTCTTCGGCTGCTTGAATGCCATCGATAGAACCTTGAAGCATGATGTCCATTAAAATCAAGTCTG
>JAAHGE010000161.1 GCA_010672635.1 Desertifilum sp. SIO1I2
TCATTCATTAAGGCTTTCTCTTGCTCGTCCATTAAGATGTCGTCGTCATTATCGCTAATGGTTTTGACTTCTTGAGATTGCAGGCGAGACAGGCGTTCGATCGTTAAGATATTGGCAATAAAGACTCCAACCCCAACCGCTACAATCAAATCGACGAATACGGTTAAGAGCATCACCCCATACATGATCAGGGTACCTTTGAGGGAAACCTGATGCGCCCGTTTGAGGAAACTCCAATCTAAAATATCAATCCCCACCTTGAGGGCAATACCGGCTAAAACTGCCATCGGAATATCCGCCGTTAATGGAGCAGCCCAGAGGACAACGACCATTAAAATTAAGGCACGCGTTAAACCGGATACGGCAGTTGTTGCTCCAGTTTGAATATTAACGACGGTTCCCATCGTGGCACCGGCACCGGGTAAGCCCCCACAAATACCGGAAATTAGGTTGCCAATCCCTTGACCAATCAGTTCTTTATCCGAGTTATGCTGAGTCCGGGTTAAGCTATCGGCAATTACGGAAGTGAGCAGGGAGTCGATGCAACCGAGCATTCCCAACATTGCTGCATCAATCAGCATCGTCACCATTAAACTGGGTTCAATAGTGGGCATTCTTAGCGCTGGTAAACCCATTGGAATCGCACCGATCCGGCGGATATCCGCATCGCCAAACAGCGTCAGGGAGACAATCGTACCCACAATTAGGGCGACGAGTTGGGGGGGTAAGTAGCGCTTGAGTTTAGAGGGAATCAGGAACAGCAAAGCCAGCGCGATCGCACCCAAGGCAGTTTCTACCGGATCGAGGTTAGAGACGAGTTGAGGCAGACCTTGCAGGGCACCAATCACGCCTCCACGCGGGGTAGCGTGTCCAATGAGGGGGGGAATTTGCAAAATAATTAAAATCACCCCAATCCCAGACATAAAGCCAGAGATGACGCTGTAGGGCATTAAGGTAATGTATTTCCCTAAGCGGAGAAATCCGAAGGCGATTTGAAAGACACCGGCGAGCATGACGACGGTGAAGGCGATCGCCATTCCGTTTTCGGGGTTGCTAGCGGTTAAGGTGGCAATAACGGCGGTAAAAATAACCGTCATTGGACCAGTGGGTTCGGAAATTAGGGTTGGCGTCCCTCCAAATAAAGCGGCAAAAAAGCCGACACAGACTGCCCCATATAAACCCGCTGCTGGCCCTGCACCCGACGCAACGCCGAAGGCTAGGGCGAGTGGCAGAGAAACAATTGCGGCGGTGACGCCCCCGGAAATATCCCCGTATAAATTTCTAAAATGAATTCGGTTAGTGATTTGCATTGATGTAATACCGCGTTAAATAATGACCGAAAACGGACTTCCGGTTGCGGAAGCCGAATGTCCAATCGCCATCTAAATTCCGGATAGCCAGAACTGGGGCGATCGCTATTTTGTCGATTTCAAACCATTGGGAGGGCTTTGCTTTAGCATAGATAATTGTCTATGTTTATTTAATTTTCCCTAGACCAATACTAAGCAAAAGGGGATCAAAAATCTAGAGGGGATCGCGTAAAAAATTTTATGAAAATTTTTAATGGTTTGCCCAATCGGCGCTTATAGTTGGCTCCCAATTCCTCAGAACAGCGATAAGCTGATAATGAGCAGCCGCTCTCTACCGGAGCAAACAGTTAAATGGCAACGGTAGGAGCGTTAACCTAGTAGAGGTTAAATCCAACTGCGTCATTATTTAGGGCGTTAACGAGTCCGAGCGTGAATATTTCCCCAACTTCTTCAGAACTCGATCTTCAAAAGTTATTCTCGTTCCCCCTCGATGCGTTTCAATTAGAAGCGATCGCGGCTTTGGATGGCGGCAAGTCTGTTGTGGTTTGCGCCCCCACCGGTTCGGGTAAAACGCTGATTGGGGAATATACCATTTGGCGAGCCTTAGCCCAAGGGCGGCGCGTTTTTTACACCACCCCCCTCAAAGCCCTCTCTAACCAAAAACTCCGCGACTTTCGCCACCAGTTCGGCGCGGAGAACGTCGGTTTAATTACCGGAGATGTCTCGATCAACCGCGAAGCCCCCGTCTTGGTGATGACGACGGAAATCTTCCGGAATATGCTGTATGGCACCCCCATCGGCGAAATTGGTACTTCCTTAGTCGGCGTCGAAGCTGTCGTGCTAGACGAGTGCCACTATATGAACGATCGCCAGCGCGGTACCGTTTGGGAAGAATCAATTATTTATTGTCCGCCAGAAATTCAACTGGTAGCCCTCTCCGCCACCATTGCCAACTCTCAGCAACTCACCGATTGGATCAACCAGGTTCATGGGCAGTGCGAACTGATCTATTCCACCTATCGACCCGTTCCCCTAGAGTATTACTTTTGCAATATTAAGGGTATTTTTCCCTTACTGAATAACGCCCAAACCAAAATCAACCCGCGTTTAGCCAAAGCCACTCCAAAGAATCACAAAAACCCGAAAGCCCGTCTCGATCCAAGCGCCATTCCCACCCTACCCACCATTGTCAATGCGCTGCACGAGCGGGATATGCTCCCAGCGATTTACTTTATCTTCAGTCGGCGGGGGTGCGATCGCGCCGTCGAACAGGCGAGTATGCTGACGCTATTAACTCCACAAGAAGAAGAAACCCTCCGCGATCGCATCCAGCAATTTCTCTCCCGCTATCCTGAAGTGGGACGGATGGGACAAGTAGACGCGCTTAAACGGGGAATTGCGGCTCACCATGCCGGATTATTACCCACTTGGAAAGGCTTGATCGAAGAACTCTTCCAAGAAGGCTTAATTAAAGTTGTCTTTGCCACAGAAACCCTTGCGGCGGGAATTAATATGCCCGCCCGCACCACCGTCATTTCTAGCCTATCGAAACGCACCGATCGCGGTCATCGCCTGTTGAACCCCTCGGAATTCCTGCAAATTTCCGGTCGAGCAGGGCGACGGGGGATGGATAAGCTGGGGTACGTAGTCACCGTGCAAACCCCCTTTGAAGGCGCGAAAGAAGCCGCTTATTTAGCCACATCGGGAGCCGATCCGCTCGTCAGCCAGTTCGCCCCCAGTTATGGCATGGTACTGAACTTGCTGCAAACCCACTCCTTAGAAGAAGCCAAAGAGCTAGTAGAACGCAGCTTTGGTCAATATTTAGCCAACTTATCCTTACAACCGCAGCAAGAAGAAATTTATCGCTTGCAAGGTATTCTCAAACAACTTCAGGAGCAAATAGCAGCCTACGGCGATCCAGAAAATTTGAACCGTCAAATTGCCAGTTACGAGAAATTGACGCAACGGCTTAAAGAAGAAAAGCGCCTGCTGAAAACATTGCAACAGCAAGCCCATGAAGTGCAAGCCAAAGAAATGGCTGCTGCCTTAGACTTTGCGGTGAATGGAACCGTTTTAAGTATTAAAGGTAAATACGTCCCGGTTGCTTCACCCTTACTATCGGTACTGGTGGATAAAATTCCCGGAAGCGGTCATTTTCCCTATCTATTATGCTTGGGGCAAGATAACCGCTGGTATGTGGCAAGCGTTTCGGATGTGGCGGCGCTACATGGCGAAGTTCCCCGCGTGCGGGCTGTCGATCGGCTGTCGCCCCCACCAGAAATGCCCCTAAAATTGGGTCAATCTCGCAGCGGATCGGAGGAAACCTTACGGGTAGCCCAACAAATTCCCCATCCGCCTTCGATTGAAATGGCTCCAGAGGTACAAGCCCAACTCGAACGGGTGACAGAAGTGCAGGGGGCGATCGCCTCTCATCCGATCCATCAATTGCGCGATCGCTCTGCCTTACTCAAGCGTACTGCGAGGGTGAGTGAAATTGAACGGGAATTGCGCGATCGCACTTCCAAGCTAGAACGGCTACAATCGCGACATTGGGAAGAATTCCTCAATTTAATCTACGTCCTGCAAGAATTTGAGGCCCTATCCGACGAACTGCTTCCCACCCCCATCGGTCAAGCGGCCGCTGCCATCCGAGGCGATAATGAGCTATGGTTAGGTTTGGCATTAATGTCCGAGGAATTTGAGCATTTGACCCCCCCCATGCTCGCCGCAGCCTGTGCAGCCCTGGTGACAGAAGAACCCCGCCCCGATAGTTGGGCAAATTTTGAAACCTCCTCCCCGGTCATTGAAGCCCTAGCTGCGTTACAGCGCGAACTGCGGCGTCCGTTAATTCAACGCCAACGCCGCCATGATGTAGTTCTTCCGGTGTGGCTGGAATATGAATTAATTGCCATTGTGGAGCAATGGGCTTTAGGGATTGAGTGGACTCAGTTATGCGAGAACACCAGCCTAGATGAGGGAGATGTGGTGCGTCTATTGCGGCGAACGTTGGACTTTTTATCGCAACTTCCCCATGTCCCGCGTTTAAGCCGACAAATTAAAGATAATGCCCGCGAGGCGATCGCGCTGATTAATCGCTTCCCGATTAATGAGGAAGTAGACTAAATAGTGCAAAGTTCCGAGTACCGAGTTCCGAGTGGGGGAAAGAGTGCTGAGTGCTGAGTGCTGAGTGCTGAGTGCTGAGTGGGGAAAGGAGTGCTGAGTGCTGAGTGGGGGAAAGAGTGCAAAGTTCCGTAGCTTGCTTCCGCATAGCGGTATTCCGGGTTCCGAGTGATGAGTAGGGAAAGGAGTGCTGAGAGAGTAAAAGAGTTTCGATTTCCGAGAAGTAGAGCAGTCGATCGGCATTATTAACCTGTAATTCCTTTTCTTCCCTAAATCCCAACTCCCAATTCCCAACTCCCTTCTTCCCCAAATCCTAACTCCCAATTCCTAACTCCCTTCTTCCCCAACTCCCAACTCCCAATTCCCAACTCCCTCTTCCCCCCCATCCCCCCATCCCAATTCGTGTGTGAGGAAAGTGCTGTGAGAAGTCGAATCATCGCTTTAGCTTTAGTCGGGCTAATAGCGAATACAGGTTCTTTTGGTCTTTTGTCCTTTCCGGCGGTTGCAGCCAGCCCAAGCGGAAATGCTAACTTGAAGTTAGGGGTGGTTCGCAGTTCGGAAAATCAACAGACTTGGGAGGCGATCGCCACGCGCCTGCAAGCAGCACAACTCAACTATCAGATTGTAGAGTTAGTGGCTTTAGAAGAAGCCGCAACCTCAGACGCTTTTAACGTTCTATTTTTACCCAACATTGCCACCTTTACCCCCGCCCAAATTCAAGCACTAGAAGCCTGGATCGAGCGCGGCGGGCGGTTAATTACCTCCGGGCCAGTGGGCGATCTTTCTTCAGTGTGGGTGCGATCGCGCTTGCGTTCTCTGTTAGGGGCCTATTGGGCGTTTCCCCTCTCTACTCCTGCCAGTCTTGCCCCAGTACAATGTACGGGGCAATGTCCCCCAGTGCCGCAAAACCTTACCCAGCAATCGCTGTGGGGCGGGGCAGTGATTCCGGTGGGGTTAGATAGCCGCGCGATCGCGACTTGGCAAGCGGCTGACACGCCTCCCGCCATTGTGGTGACTCCCCGCGCTACCCTGTTTGGCTGGTATTGGGGCCAGGAAAATTCTGGAGGTTCGCCCGAATTGGAAAGCGCCTGGTTGCGAACCGCCGTCTTGAACTATGGCAATTTGCCACCCGTCACAGCCCCTACTGCTTCCACCCCTAGCGGATCGCGAATCTACCGCCAGCCTTCAACAACCGTTCCTGGGGTTGCCCGTCCCCCCGTCCCTTCCGCCAGACAGGGAATGTTGAGAAGCCCGCAAACTGCACCTCCGATGATTCGGGCAAATCAGGATAAACCCATCTTGGCAGCACCTACCCCCTCAGTCTCCCAATCTCCTAATGCAGATAAAGTTAGCGAACCCGTTACGCCACCGGAACGGTTAAGCCGCGTCAGTCCCAGTGATTTACCAATAACGCCTGTAGAGGCGATCGCCCTGCGCCAGGATGTGGAACAGTTGATTGGGCGCGTAGAAAGCACCTCCTTAGCCGTCAGCGCGGTGAATGGCACGGCAACGCGTCCAAGTGCGATCGCCCAGGCGCGAACCGCTCTCGAACGCTTCCAGGCGTTGGTAGAACAACAAAATTACGCCGAAGCCAGACAGCAACTCATTGACACCAGAGAACAGTTGATAACCGCTTATCCAGCGCGTCGCCTACCCGAAACCGCCGAAATTCGGGCGATGTGGTTAGATCGCGGCACCATTGTGCAAGCGGGAAGCGAACGAGGTTTAGCCCAAATCTTCGATCGCCTTGCGGCGGC
Organism: Desertifilum sp. SIO1I2; assembly: GCA_010672635.1. Taxonomy (GTDB): domain Bacteria; phylum Cyanobacteriota; class Cyanobacteriia; order Cyanobacteriales; family Desertifilaceae; genus Desertifilum. The sequence goes on from JAAHGE010000161.1 coordinate 6,188, forward strand.
TGGGATTAATACGGTTTTCTTTGAAACCGTGAATGCGGGTTATCCCATTTACCCTAGCAATATTGCTCCTCAAGCCAATCCCCTCGTTAATGGTTGGGACCCTTTAGCCAGTGCGGTGAAGTTAGCCCACGAACGGGGAATTGAGTTACACGCTTGGGTGTGGGCGTTTGCTGTCGGTAACGAACGCCATAATGTCTTGGCGAACCTCCCGCGAAATTATCCTGGCCCAATTCTGTCCGCTCATCCAGATTGGGCAAGTTATGATAATCGCGGCAATTTGATTCCTAGAGGTCAGGATAAGCCGTTTTTAGACCCCGCCAACCCAGAGGCGCGTCGCTATCTGCTGAGTTTGATTGATGAGATTGTCACCCAGTATCGCGTAGATGGGGTACAGCTAGACTATATCCGCTATCCGTTCCAAGATCCGAGTGCCGAACGCAGTTATGGTTATGGCAAGGCGGCGCGGGAACAGTTTCGGGCGTTGGCGGGTGTCGATCCGCGCCAAATTTCTCCCAGACAGACGGAGTTATGGCAAAGGTGGACGGATTTTCGGGTGCAGCAGGTAAACTCGTTTGTGGCGGATGTCTCGCAGTTATTGCGCCGCCGTCGTTCGGACTTAACCTTATCAGTAGCGGTGTTTCCCCTATCCGAACACGAACGCATTCACAAGCTTCAGCAGCACTGGGAAACCTGGGCGCGTCGGGGGGATGTGGATTTGGTAGTTCCGATGACTTATGCTACCGAGAGCGATCGCTTTGGGCGGTTGACGCTACCGTTAATTACGAATGAGAGTTTAGGATCGGCGCTGGTGGTGCCGGGAATTCGTCTGTTAGATTTACCGAAGGCGATCGCAGTAGACCGAATTCAATTATTGCGCGATCGTCCCGCTCTAGGTTACGCCCTATTCGCCGCCGAAAATCTGACCCGCGAGTTAGAAACCTTCCTCAACAGTACCCAAGGCGCAACCTCGCAACGCACCCCAAGCGCTATCCCTCACCGTCAGCCGTTCCAAGCCGCATCAACCCGTTATGCGGCGTTACAGCAAGAATGGAGTTTTCTATCTAATCAAAATCAATTACGGATGCGCGAACCGGCTTTACAAGCATTCGATCGACGTTCTCAAACCTTAGCCTCAGCCCTGAAGCAACTCGCGCAACAACCTTCCCCCAGAAATCTCCAAGCCGCAAGGCAAGAACTTCAAGCCTTTCGTCAAGAGTTTCCCAATTGGATGAGCATACAACGCCTAGAACAAGCCTATCAGGTGAGTACCTGGGAAAACCGTCTCGCCAGTATTGAGTTGCTGCTAAATTACGGCGAACAGCGCAATGCTACCCGGTAAAATATCTATCTCTTCTAAGACGTTCGAGATTGAGATAAATTCAATGGCAGATAGAACGCTGAATTCAGTTGAACTGTTTACAGGGGCTGGGGGGTTAGCAATTGGGGTATCTAATGCAGGTTTTTGTCATCAAGCCACGATTGAACAGGATAAAAATGCCTGTCTTACCATTGTTTCTAATCAACAGCGGGGTATCCCGGCTGTTGCGGATTGGCCAGTCTTCCAAACGGATATTCGCCATTTTGATTTTACAGCGCTCAAAATTAAAGGTGAAATCGATCTGCTCGCTGGAGGTCCCCCCTGTCAGCCTTTTTCCCAAGGAGGCAAACATCGGGGTTGGGATGACTCGCGAGATATGTTCCCTCAGTTCTTCCGCGCTGTCCGAGAACTGCAACCCAAAGCAATCTTAGTTGAGAATGTCAAAGGACTATTGCGCTCTACATTCAGCAAGTATTTTGAGTACATTATCTTGCAACTAACTTATCCGGAAATTGTTCAAAAACCGGGTGAGGATTGGGTAGATCATCTCTCTAGATTAGAACGGAATCATACAGTCGGTTGTTCTAGTAGACTGTCTTACCGCGTAATTTTTCATACCCTCAATGCAGCAGATTATGGTATTCCTCAAAAGCGCGATCGCGTTTTTATTGTGGGTTTCCGTTCTGACTTAGGAATAGAATGGTCTTTTCCAAAACCTACTCATTCTCAAGAAGCTCTGCTTTGGGAGCAATGGGTAACAGGTGATTACTGGGAACGCCACAACGTTGATTGCTCAGAGCGACTAGAAGAACGCACCAAGCAAAAATCAAGCATTTACAAACTTCAGTCTAGCTTGTTTCCCCCTCTAACCCAACCCTGGCACACGGTACGAGATGCCGTTTGGGATCTACCTCCTCCCGATAGTGAAGAAGGTTCTAGTAAGGTGCTAAACCATGCCTTCATACCAGGCGCAAGAAAATACCCCGGTCATACAGGAAGTCCTCTAGATGAACCTGCCAAAACACTCAAAGCGGGAGTGCATGGCGTTCCCGGTGGGGAAAATATGCTAGCTCTCCCTAACGGCGAAGTCCGTTATTTCACAATACGAGAAGCGGCTCGGTTACAAACATTCCCAGATGAATATTTCTTTCCTCATTGTTGGACGCAAACGATGCGGCAATTAGGAAATGCTGTTCCGGTCGCTTTAGCTGAGATCCTCGCTTCTAGTATTAAAACGCACCTGTTGATAGCAAAACCAGTTCAGATATAGTCGCTGCTTATTAACAGCTATCCCATGCTAAAAATATTTAGAATTCCGCCCGATTTGTCAGAAAGTTTGATTAATTTTTGTTCTCAACAAGATTGCTATCCGCTGGAAGAACTTAATTCCTTAAAGATAGATTTGAGCCAATGTATGGGGGTATACCTTTTATATTACCAAGGAAACTATTCAATGTACGCTCCCATTAAACAGGCAAACCTCAATTCGTGCTGTCTGCCCATCTATATCGGAAAAGCAGCCCCTAGCGGTCGCCGTACTGGACGGATTACCATTGGTAGC
>JAAHGE010000162.1 GCA_010672635.1 Desertifilum sp. SIO1I2
ATCGGCTAGCGTTGTCGCAGTTGGAGAAGAGAATAGCGATATTGTTGCTAATGCCGTGCGTGGGAGTGGCGGGAATATCCAGATTGCCACCCAAAGTTTATTAGGATTGCAAAATCGCGATCGCCTCACCGACGAAAGCGATATAACCGCCAGTTCTCAATTCGGACTGAGCGGTAGGGTACAAATCAATACGCTCGATGTCGATCCCAGTTCGGGCTTAGTAGCACTCCCCAGCAATGTCAGCGATCCCACTCAGCAAATTGCGGTGGGGTGTGGGGAGACTCAAGGCAGCCGCTTTGTGGCGACTGGACGCGGTGGCGTGCCAGAAAATCCGATGCAACAGGTGAGTCACGATCGCCCTTGGCAAGATTTGCGGGATGTATCGAGCCATCGTGCTTCATCAAGGGTTCAAACTTCTCAAGCTACCCCATCCCCATTCGTTGAGGCGACGGGCTGGACGCGCAATGCCAAAGGTCAACCCGAACTGATTGCTCAAGCATCGGGCGATCGCACTTGGGCTACTCGTTCGTCGAATGATTGTCGCGGGACTTCGGTTAATTTTCGGTAAAGATTGTTGGCGATCGCTGCTTTATTTTTACCCTGAAATAAACTAGGGCTTGCAGGAAAGCCGTCAAATTTTAACCCAATCGGGAACTAGGAAAAAGCATGAAAAACGCAACTCGTGCAGCGATTCCTTCGGGAATGGCCAGGTTGTTAAAACCAATTGGTAGCCGCCTCATTTTGCCACTGGGATGGTTTTGCCTTTGTCCAGGGATCGCGATCGCTCAGATTGCCTCTGATGGGACTTTGAATACGACAGTTATCCCGAATGGCGATCGCTTTACCATCCTCAACGGCACCTCCGCCGGAAACAACCTGTTTCATAGCTTTCAGCAATTTTCTGTTCCCACTGGGGGGGCGGCCACCTTTGATTTAGTCAATACTCCCAATATCTCCACAATCTTTAGCCGAGTCACAGGGGGCAATGTCTCTGAGATTGATGGCTTAATTGAAACCCGCAACCACACCCAACCCGTTAGCCTATTTTTACTCAATCCCAACGGAATTGTATTCGGGCCAAACGCTCAATTGAACCTCGGCGGCTCGTTTGTGGGGACAACAGCCCATCAAATTCGGTTTGCTTCAGGGGGGAGCTTCCGAGTAGATACAACCCCCCTATCGCCGCTCTTAACCCTAAACACGCCCATCGGGCTGCAATTTGGCTCAAACGCGGGCGCGATCGTTGTGCAAGATGATGTCGCACCCAGTCCCGTTCCTAGTCGCCTAGAGAGTCTATCCGGCTTGCAGGTCAGTCCGGGCAATACGCTGGCTTTGCTAGGTAACGGGATTACGCTAGTTAGCGGTAATGTGAATAGCCTCAATGGCTCGATTGAACTGGGTAGCGTTCAATCGGGGACTGTCTCTTTTTCCCCAACCTTAAACTTTGATTATTCTCAGGTTGACGCATTTAGCGATATTCAACTGACTCAGCAATCGCAAATCATCGGTGCAGGAATCGGGGGAACGACTATTAATCTTCAGGGGAGAAATGTTCAGCTTTCAGAGGGTTCAGCCCTGATCGTTGCCAATCGAGGCTCTTTGGGGGGCGATCGCCTGAGCGTGAATGCAACCGAATTGCTGAGTTTGAGTGGAACCAACCGCACGAGAACCAACGGCAGCCGCATCGTTACCAATACCGCCAGAGAGGGCAAAGGCGGAGATGTGACAATCTCGGCTCGACAAGCCATTGTGGAAGATGGCGGGCAAATTGCCACTCAAACTGATGGTTCTGGGGTAGGGGGAAATCTCAGCGTACGGGTTTCTGAGTCTCTTTTTGTCAATGGGACTCCTTCTGCGGTATCTACTCTCGCAACAAGTATTGCGACGGTCTCATCCAGTACGGGAGAATCGGGTCATGTAACGGTTTCTGCCCAACAACTCCAAGTGCTCAATGGCGCTACGGTTGGCTCATCGATTTTTGGATTGGGCGATGGCGGCGATGTCCAAATTAATGTCTCAGACTCGATTGAAGTCTCTGGAGTTAATAGTCGCTCGCTGCTGCCGAGTTCTTTGTCTACTTCAACGATTGGTTGGGGGAATGCTGGCAATCTCGACATTACGACAGCAACACTAGCTGTTCGCGAAGGCAGCTTAGTCAGTTCTTCAACGGGTGGGGTAGCCAATGCCGGAAATCTCACGATTCAGGCTTCCGAATGGATTGAGGTGAGCGGAGTGGCTCCTGGTAGCCTTCTGAGCAGCGGTTTGGGTTCTAATGCTCTCATTCTCGATCCGGTTTCGCGGGCTGCCTATCGGCTCCCGGACGTGCCGACCGGCAACGCGGGAGGGGTAAGCTTGAACGCGCCGCAACTGCGCGTTCAAGATCGAGCAGAAGTGGGGGTGAAAAATGATGGCACGGGAAATGCTGGGAATTTTGAAGTCAATGCCAATACGATTATCTTGAACAATCGTGGGGCGATTACGGCAGAAACACAATCGGGCAATGGCGGAAATTTAGTATTGAGCGTTCAACAACGCCTGCAACTGCGCGACAAGAGCCGGATTTCTGTGGAAGCTGGGGGGGCAGGCGCTGGCGGAAATATTACGATTGAGAGTCCGGTAATTGTGGGGTGGGAAAATAGCGATATTACGGCGAATGCCTTTCAGGGAAATGGCGGCAATATTCAACTTACAGCCCAAGGGATTTTAGGGTTACAATTTCGCGATCGCCCGACGCCCGGTAATGATATTACAGCGAGTTCGCAATTTGGCGTCAGCGGCACGGTTCGGATCAATACGCTCGATGTTGAACCGAGTGCGGGTTTGATCGAGTTGCCAGCCAATCCGGTCGATCCCACTCAGCAGATTGTTGTGGGTTGTGCGGATACTCAGAATAATCGGTTTGTGGCTACTGGGCGCGGTGGCGTGCCGGAAAATCCCACACAGCGCGTCATTCTCGATCGCGCTTGGGTCGATGTGCGAACTTTATCGAGCGATCGCGCTCCCTTGCCTGCTCAATTGCCCTCTGCTCCAGAATCTCTTCGAGAAGCAGTCGGTTGGTATCGCAATTCCCAAGGCAGTATTGAGTTAGTGGCAAGCACTCGCTCGACTCGCGGATCGAGCCTTTCTTGTCTAAGGGATTCTGCTTCCAAAACTTCATCCAACCTTCATGAAATCCCTTCAGAACGATCGCCAGAACTTTAAAGGCTAGGGGGGAGCGGGATCATCAAAATCACATATTTTCTAGCTAAACTCTCGTATATTCTAAGAAAAGATTGGAATAAGTTTTCCATCTCTTTTGAGCCGCCTGTTTATTGGGGTCAAGTCAAAGTTATTCAGTAACCTTTGCTACAAGTTTACGCAACAGTTCGCTGAAAACAGCGGATAGCTCCTGCTATCTGTATTTTTTCCTATGGATTGCCTATGCCTCGCCGAGTTAAACGATACCGCTTGCTGTGCTTCAGTTTGGGAGTGTTGAGTGTATGGCTCGCCACCCATTTCACACCTGTCCGTGCGGCTATCCCAGTTTCAACCCCCTTACTCATCAGTCAGCTTTCTGCAACAACGTCTGCCAATCATTGGCTAGAACAAGGGCGCAACCACTACCAAGCGGGGCGCTTTGCCGAAGCGATTGAGGCTTGGCAGACAGCGGCTCAACAATTTCAAGCTCAGGGCGATCGCCAACAGGAAGCTCTAAGCTGGAATTACCTATCTTTGGCTCAACAAGAACTCCATCAATGGCCAGCAGCCCAGCGCTCCATCGAACAGAGCTTAAAGCTGTTAGAAGCCATCCAACCCCAAGCAATTGTGCAGGCGCAAGTCCTGAATACTCAAGCCAACTTGCAATTGCAAACTGGGCAAGCCGAAGCCGCCTTAGCCACTTGGCAACAAGCCCAGAAATTTTACGAACAATCTGGGGATATTCCAGGCAGCCTAGGCACTCAAATTAATCAGGCTCAAGCTTTACAACATTTGGGATTTTATCGGCGCTCTAAACAGCAATTAAACAGCCTTGCCCAGATGTTGAACGGTCTGCCCGATGATGAAATTAAACTCAGCGGATTGCGATCGCTCGGTATTGCCTTACAATCCATCGGAGATCTGTCTCAAAGCCAACAGACCTTACAGGAAGGTTTAGCGATCGCCCGTCGAATTGACGCCAAACCCCAGTTGAGTTCCCTGTTGCTCAATCTCGGACAAGTCACCGCCAGTTTGTCCGATCCCAATAGTGCATTTGAGTATCTCACCCAAGCCGAACAAGCTGCCTTAAATGCAGGCGATCGCACCCAAGCCCATTTAGCTTTATTTAAACTCTTCCTCGATTACGACAAGCCCGAATTAGCAGCCCCCCTTGCTCCACAACTGCTGGAAACCCTCAAAGAAATCCCCCCCAGTCACAGTTCGTTGTATGCTGCGATCCACTTTGTCGCAGCCCTCAATCGGCTAGACAATCCATCGGCAATCTTGCCCTTGCGCGATCTATCGCAACTGCTCGAAATCACCGTTCAGTCGGCCCGTCAGATTCAGGATGCATCGGCTCAAGCTTACGCGCTCCATCAGTGGGGACAACTCTACCGCCGCACGCAACAAGGCTCTGAAGCCCAAGCGTTAACGCAAAAATCTTTAGAACTGGCGCGTCACCTCCAGGCTGACGATATTATTGCTCAATCGGCTTGGCAGTTAGGTCAGTTGTATCGGCAGCAGGGAAAAAACCAAGACGCGATCGCAGCCTATAGCGAAGCGGTGAATGCGCTCAAAGCCATGCGGGGGGATTTAGTCGCCATCAACCCGGAAGTTCAATTTTCCTTCCGGGAAAGCGTAGAACCCGTCTACCGAGAACTGGTTGATTTACTGCTCGACCAACAACCCACTCAAGCGGCGCTAGCTGAAGCCCGCGAACTGATCGAAGCGCTGCAAATTGCCGAACTCGATAACTTCTTCCGAGAAGCTTGTTTAGACAAAGCTCAACAAATCGATCGAGTCGATCCAAGTGCGACCATCGTTTATCCAATTATCCTCCCCAATCGGCTAGCGGCGATCTTCTCCCAAGCTGGAAAACCGCTCCGTTACTATGTCACGGATACGGCTCCGGGGGAAGTAGAACAAACCCTCAACAACCTGTTGGCGGCTTTGAACCCGGTTTCGGATGCCCGAAACCGCGATCGCCTCTCTCAAAAGGTGTATGATTGGCTAATTCGTCCCGCCGAACGCGATCGCTTCCTGAGAGATACGCAAACCCTCGTTTTTGTCCTCGATGGTCGATTGCGGAATATCCCAATGGCAGCCCTCTACGATGGTCAGCGCTATCTCATTGAAAAATATGCTGTAGCCCTCTCTCCCGGCTTGCAGGTCATGGCAGGGCGATCGCGCAATAACTTCTCAGCCATTATTGGCGGAATTAGCGAGTCGCGCAGCGGTTTTAGCGCCCTCCCAGAAGTCGAAGCAGAAGTCAAAGAAATCTCTAAGGCTCTGCCCTCCGCACTTTTACTGAATCAAGCCTTTACCAACAGGGCCCTCGCCGAGCAATTGCAATCGAAGCGTGCCAGTATCGTTCACCTCGCCACGCACGGGCAATTTAGCTCCCGCATTGAAGATACATTCTTGCTCACTTGGGACGGGCAAGTGAGCGTTAGAGAGCTGTCCGAACTGCTAGAAAATCGGGGGGGAGACCCCTCCCAAGCCATTGAGTTATTGGTACTCAGTGCTTGCGATACTGCCGCCGGAGACGACCGCGCAGTTCTAGGACTCGCTGGGTTAGCGGTTAAATCAGGGGCCCGCTCAACCCTAGCGACGCTTTGGCCGGTCAAAGATCGAGCCGCCGCCCTATTAATGACTCGTTTTTATGACCAATTGCGACAGCCCAATCAAACGAAGGCTGAAGCTTTGCGCCAAGCTCAAATTCACCTGATTCGCCAAACCGACTTTCGCGATCCTTTCTTTTGGTCGGGGTTTGTTTTAGTCGGAAATTGGGCGTAAATCCGCAAAAACACTGAAGTCAGGCAAAGTAATATTCGTTACTTTCCCTGGTAAATTCCGCTAAAATACGAAGCGTGTGTGGTTTGATGTTCCCTAAAATAATTGGTGATTTGGCGGGTTGGTTTCGTATCGATGACGAGCGCACGGATGCAAGCGTGCTTGCACTTGCGTTTTCATATTCAGAGGTAAACCCATCATGAAACGTCATTATCTGACAGGTTCATTCAGCCTCCTTGCCCTGCTTGCTAGCAGTACGTACTGGAGCGCTAGTGCTGTCACCTTTACCCCACCCCCCACTAATCGCGCACCCAGTCAAGCGACGGGCGGCGCATCGCGGGGCAATCTGTTCATCCCTCCTAGCGATAATCGCGCACCCAGTCAGGCGACGGGCGGCGCATCGCGGGGCAATCTGTTTACGCCCCCTAGCGATAATCGCGCACCTAGTCAGGCGACGGGCGGCGCATCGCGGAACCTGTTTACGCCCCCTAGCGATAACAGCGCACCCAGTCAGGCATCGGGCGGTGCCTCGCGGAACCTATTTACGCCCCCTAGCGATAACGGCTCGCCCAATCAGGCATCGGGCGGTGCCTCGCGGAACCTATTTACGCCCCCTAGCGATAACAGTTCGCCCAATCAGGCGGCCGGTGGTGCCTCGCGCAATAACCTGTTTACGCCCCCTAGCGATAACAGCGCACCCCAACGGGCATCAGGAGGTTCTTCCCGCGTCGGCACGTACTATCTAAATCCTTCAGCACTCAGAGCCGATGGCCCTCAAGCTTTGATTGCGCTGCTGCCTAACAGTTTCTACGGCAAAACAGTCTCAGAGCGTCCGACTTTCCTGGTTTATATTCCCGCCTCTAATGCAGAAGAAGCGATATTTAGCCTTAAGGACGAGCAGGGAAATATGGTCTACCAAATGACCCTCGCTGTAGGCGGAAAAAGCGGAACAATTGCCATTCAGTTACCCCAGGAGGTACCCGCACTAACCCTTGGCAAAAACTATCAATGGTTATTTGCCCTGAAACTGGATGGACAACTGAGTCCGAGTACCCCTTATGTGGATGGTTGGGTACAGCGCGTTGAACCAGATGCTGCACTAGAGCGCGTTCTTCAACAAGAAGATTTGTTGAAGCAAGCTGAAGCTTTGGGTAAAAACGGCATTTGGTATGATTGTGCTGCTGCACTGGTTGAGTTACACGCCACTCAACCAACTGATGCGACTTTGACCAAGCATTGGGAGGAATTACTCTCCTCGGTAGGCCTTAAAGAGTTGACTCACGCACCATTAATTGGCTCTGCGCTCTAATTCTCGGCAAAAGCTGAGTTTCTCGAATAGGATAGCAATGGATTGAGAAGTATGGATTTACACTCCACTCCTATTGAGTAGCCCTCGTAGGCAGGGCGCAAGTATGTGGCGCAAAGTTAAGGCTGTCATTCAGCACAATCGAAATATTTTAATGATTACTCCCAGTGTTGCTCTAACCTTTGTGGTGGGGCAATCATTGGGACTTTTCAACGTGTTGGAGTGGCGAATTCGCGATGAATGGGTACGGTTGCGATCGCGCAATCAGCTCGTCGATGAGATTGTGGTTGTGAGCATCGACGAGCGCGATATCCAATCGGTGGGCGAATGGCCGATTCCGGACTGGGCTTTAGCTGAATTGTTGCAAACGGTGCGATCGCAACAACCCCGTTCCATTGGTCTAGATCTCTATCGCGACTTGCCCGAAGGGACGGGATACGAACAGTTAGCCGAGATTTTTCGCACGACGCCGAATTTAATTGGCGTTGAAAAAATTACCGGAGAGCGCGTTAACCCCCCACCGGAATTGGAAAAAACGAATCAGGTGGGCTTGGCGGATTTAGTTCTTGATGGCGATCGCCAAGTCCGTCGCGCCTTACTGACGGCGGTCGATCGCGAACAAGGAGAGAAGATCAAGGCCGGGTTAGCCACCCGCGTCGCCCTTCAATACCTAGAAGCGGATGGCATCACCTTAGAAAGCATCGATCCAGAGCGGCAAAAGTTCCGCTTGGGTGAAGAAATTTACCGACCAATTCAAAATCGAGAGGCGGGTTATCTCAAAGAAGAGCTAGGAGGCTATCAAATCCTCCTCAATTGGCGCGGCTCAGAAAAAGCTTTTCGGACCATTGCCATGCGCGATGTGCTAGCAGGCGAGATTCCGCCGGATCTCATGCGCGATCGCATGGTCTTTATTGGTTCGTTTGCGGCTAGTACCAATGACTTTTTTAATACGCCGTTTGCTTCTAACAAATCCACTCAACTGGCAACCCCCGGCGTCATCGTTCACGCCAATATTGCCTATCAATTGGTGCGGGGTGCGAAAACGGGTAATACCAGTTTGCACGGCTTTTCCTATCCCCTATTTCTCATTTGGGTGTTGGGGTGGTCGGCTGTTGGCGCGGCGGGGAGTTGGGGGTTGGCTAGCCTACCGACGAGGCGGCGAATCCCCGGTGGGAAAGTGCTGTGGGCAACCATCGGTATTGTGGGTGTTTACTGTGTGGGGGCTTATGGGTTATTTTTGTACGGCTTGCTGATTCCGGTGATTCCCGCATTGGGCGCTTTGATCGGCAGCACGATCGCGACAACTAACGCCTATAAACAGCAAAAACTTGAGGAAACCAATCAACAACTGGAAATTGCTAATAATCAACTGTTGGATTATTCCAAAACGCTTGAAGCTAAAGTGGAGGAGCGAACCCACGAACTTTTGGAGGCTAAACAGGCAGCAGATGCAGCTAATCAAGCGAAAAGCGAGTTTTTGGCAAATATGAGTCACGAACTGCGAACGCCCCTCAATGGCATTCTGGGCTACGCTCAGGTGCTAGAGCGATCGCCAACCCTCAGCGAGAAAAGCCTGGAAGGAATTCGGATTATCAGCCAATGCGGATCGCACCTGTTGATGCTGATCAATGACATTCTCGATTTGTCTAAGATCGAAGCGCGGAAGCTAGAATTGGTTTCTACTGTGGTTTATCTCCCTACGTTCTTGCATGGGGTAACGGAGATTTGCAGTATTCGAGCCGACCAGAAGGGGGTAGAATTTCAGGCGAAGATTAGCGATCGCT
>JAAHGE010000163.1 GCA_010672635.1 Desertifilum sp. SIO1I2
GCTGAGTGCTGAGTGGGGAGGTGGGGAGATGGGGAGATGGGGGGAAAGGAATGCTGAGTGGGAAGTCAGTTCCGAGAAGGATAGGAACAGGAAAGGGTGAGTGCTGGGGAGAAGACTGGGCTTCGCGATCGCGCAGAGAGCATATTAAGCTATTCTCAGAGTTAATCTAAAAAAACCCTATTTCCCGATCCCTAACCCCCAACTTCCTCTTATCTCCCCCCATCTCCCCATCCCCCCACCCTCCCATCTCCCCATGACAGAGTTGTTTCGCGTTGAGAATCTGCGAGTTGCTTATCCTCAGACTCACCCGTCTGTAGAATGGGCTGTGAATGACGTTTCCTTTACCTTGAAGGCGGGGGAACGCATGGGGCTAGTGGGGGAGTCCGGTTGTGGGAAATCGACCCTTGGGCGGGCTGCTATGCGCCTGTTACCGCCAACAACGCAGATTGAGGGGAAAGTTTGGTTTCAAGGTCAATCGGTTTTTGATTTAAATCCAACCGAGTTGCGTAAATTTCGCGGCGAAGCCGTAGCTTTAGTGTTTCAAGACCCGATGACGCGCCTCGATCCGCTAATGACCATTGGCGATCATTGTATTGAAACCTTAAGAGCGCATCAACCGGAACTTTCTAAACAACAAGCTAAAGACATTGCCCTTTCTACTCTAGAAGCAGTTAAGATCCCCGCAGCGCGATGGTCGCAGTATCCCCATGAGTTTAGCGGCGGGATGCGCCAACGAGTAGCGATCGCCCTAGCTTTATTACTCAATCCTAAACTGATTGTTGCCGATGAACCCACTACCAGTTTAGATGTTACGGTTGCTGCCCAAATTTTGCAGGAACTCACCCGCTTATGTCGAGAACGGGATATGGGGTTACTCGTCATTTCCCATGATTTAGCAATGATTGGCGAATATTGCGATACCATTGGCGTCATGTATTATGGTCGTTTGGTGGAGTTGGGCAAAACTGAAGAGATTTTCCACCAACCGCAACACGAGTATACGCGATCGCTCTTAAAGGCCGCCCTGCATATTCAAGCCACCCCCGATGCGGAAGCCACCCCACAACCGTTGGAGAAAATAGAACCCCTTCTGCGCGTCACCGAACTCAAACAACACTACACCTTAGAAGGGAGTTTAATTCAACAACTTTTTCGCAAAGAGACACCTGCGATTAAAGCCGTCGATGGCGTTACCTTAGAACTTTATCCGGGGGAAATTTTTGGCTTAGTCGGAGAATCGGGTTGTGGCAAAAGTACCCTATCGCGCACCTTATTACAACTGATCCGTCCCACGAGCGGTACAGTGGAGTTTTTAGGGCAAAATTTAACCCACGCCAACCGCAAAACCCTGCGGGAATTTCGCCGCCAGATGCAAATGGTGTTTCAAGACCCTCACGCTTGCTTGAACCCGTTAATGACGATTGGAGAAAGTATCGCCGATCCGCTGTTAATCCACAAACTGGCTAATCCCAAAGAAGCGAAAGGGCAAGTGCTGCAAATGCTAGAACGGGTTGGCTTATCTCCAGCGACCGGGTATTATGAGCGCTATCCTGGCGAGTTGTCTGGGGGACAACAACAGCGAGTGGCGATCGCCAGAGCTTTAATTACCCGCCCAAAACTGCTAATCTGTGATGAACCCGTCAGTATGCTAGACGCCAGCGTCCAAGCCCAAGTGCTAGACCTGATGTTAGAACTCAAGCGCGATTTCGATCTAACCTATTTATTTATTACCCACGATCTCTGGTTAGCCCGCTTTTTGTGCGATCGCATCGCCGTCATGAACGCCGGAAAAATCGTCGAAATGGGCACCACTCAAGACATTTTCAACCAACCTCAACACCCCTATACGCAAACTCTCCTCAGTTCCGCCCCCCTGTTAGCAAGAACGCCCTAGGAGAGGGTGGGGGGATGGGAGGAAAAGAGGGAATTGGGAGTTGGGAGTTGGGAGTTGGGGGAAGAAGGTTGAGTAGGTTGGGTCAGTTGACCCAACTCCGATAGAGTTTTGATAGGCAAGCGCGATCGCCCTATCGATTCTACAAAAGCATGAAGTTTGAATCTAAAATTTAGATATTAAGAGCTATTCAAAGAGTTATCCCCATCCCCCCATCCCCCCACCCTCTTCCCACTCAGCACACCGCTACGCGGAAGCTAAAGCAACAGCACTTTCTACTCAGCACTCTGGAAAGATGTTAGCCTTAAACTCCTGAGCAGGCCTCAGTTGAAATAAAATGACCTAACTAATACTGCTGCGATCGAATCGGAGAAATTGTAGATGCTTGCTGAATATCGGAAGCATGTTGCGGAACGGGCCTTATCAGGAATTCCTCCGCTACCTTTAAATGCCCAACAAACCACTGAACTGTGCGAACTGCTGAAAAATCCCCCGGCAGGTGAAGAAGAAGCACTGTTAGACTTATTACGCGATCGCATTCCGCCCGGTGTCGATGAAGCGGCATATATTAAAGCCGGATTTCTCAGCGCGATCGCCAAAGGTGAAATCCAATGTCCCCTGATTGTACCGCAAGGGGCCGTTTCCCTCTTAGGAACCATGATCGGCGGTTATAACGTGCAATCGTTAGTAGAACTCCTCAAATCAAAGGATTCTAACATCGCCTCAGCCGCCGCCACCGCCCTGAGTAAAACCACCCTCGTCTTTGATGCATTCAACGACGTACTCGAACTTTCCGAAACCAACCCCTACGCCAAACAAGTCATCGACGCTTGGGCAAATGCGGCGTGGTTTATCGGGCGTTCCCAACTTCCCAAACAAATTACCGTCACCGTCTTCAAAGTTCCTGGGGAAACCAATACCGACGACCTTTCTCCCGCCCCCCACGCTACCACCCGCCCAGATATTCCCCTGCACGCCCTGGCTATGCTAGAGTCGCGGATGCCAGGAGCCTTAGAAACCCTAGTCGAACTCAAACAAAAAGGGCATCCCGTCGCTTATGTAGGCGATGTCGTCGGAACGGGTTCTTCTCGGAAATCTGCCATCAACTCCGTCCTCTGGCACATTGGTCAAGATATCCCCTACGTCCCCAATAAACGCAGCGGCGGTTACATCCTCGGCGGTAAAATTGCCCCCATCTTCTTCAATACTGCTGAAGACTCTGGCGCATTACCCATCGAATGCGATGTCACCCAGATGAACACCGGGGATATCATTACCCTCTATCCCTACGAGGGCAAAATCACCAACGAAAGTGGCGAAACCATTTCCACCTTCACCCTCAAACCCGAAACTATCTTAGATGAAGTCCGCGCCGGAGGACGCATCCCGTTGCTGATTGGTCGCAGCCTCACCGATAAAACCCGCCAAGCTTTGGGTTTAGAGGCTTCCACCCTATTCGCCCGTCCGACAACGCCGGAAGATACGGGCAAAGGCTTCACCCTAGCGCAAAAAATGGTGGGGAAAGCCTGCGGTTTATCAGGCGTTCGTCCCGGAACTTCCTGCGAACCGATGATGACTACCGTTGGATCGCAAGATACCACAGGCCCAATGACGCGCGACGAACTCAAAGAACTCGCCTGTCTCGGCTTCTCTGCGGATTTAGTGATGCAGAGTTTCTGCCATACAGCCGCTTATCCCAAACCCGTCGATATCAAAACTCACAAACAACTCCCCGACTTCTTTGCAACTCGTGGCGGCGTTGCTTTGCGCCCTGGCGATGGCATTATCCACTCCTGGTTAAACCGGATGTTGCTACCCGATACCGTCGGAACGGGCGGCGACTCCCACACCCGCTTCCCCTTGGGGATTTCTTTCCCCGCCGGATCGGGTTTAGTGGCGTTTGCGGCGGCTTTGGGCGCAATGCCTTTAGATATGCCGGAATCTGTTTTAGTCCGGTTTACAGGCGAATTGCAACCGGGCGTTACCCTGCGCGATATTGTCAATGCCATTCCTTGGGTGGCGATGCAGCAAGGGAAGCTAACTGTTGGTAAAGAGAATAAGCAAAACGTCTTCAACGGGCGGATTATGGAAATGGAAGGCTTACCAGACCTGAAAGTCGAACAAGCCTTTGAATTAACCGATGCCACGGCCGAACGTTCCTGCGCGGGCTGTACGATTAAACTGGGTACGCAAACGGTTTCTGAATATCTGCGTTCTAATGTTGCTTTGCTGAAAAATATGGTTGCCCGTGGCTACCAAGATGCGCGGACGATTATGCGTCGGGTTGCCAAGATGGAAGAATGGCTAGCTAACCCCGTCCTGATGGAAGGCGATGCGGATGCTGAATATGCAGATATCCTGGAAATTGATTTGAATCAAATCAAGGAACCCATTGTTGCAGCCCCGAATGACCCCGACAATGTGAAGTTGATGTCGGAATGTGCAGGCGACAAAATTGATGAAGTGTTTATCGGTTCCTGCATGACCAATATCGGTCATTATCGCGCGGCGGCGAAGATTCTGGAAGGGTCGGGTACGGTGAAAGGCCGCCTGTGGGTTTGTCCGCCGACTCGGATGGATGAGAAGCAGTTACGCGAAGAAGGCGTTTATGGTATCTTTGCGGCGGCGGGTGCCAGAACGGAAATGCCTGGTTGTTCGCTGTGTATGGGCAACCAAGCCCGCGTTGAAGATGGGGCGACGGTGTTTTCCACGTCTACGCGCAACTTTAATAACCGCATGGGCAAAGATGCCAGGGTGTATTTGGGTTCTGCGGAACTGGCGGCGGTTTGTGCCCTTCTCGGTCGCATTCCCACAGTGGAAGAATACCTGGAAATTGTCAAACAGAAAGTCGATCCGTTTGCGGGCGATTTATATCGCTATCTCAACTTTGACCAAATTGCCGGGTTTGAAGATGAGGGGCGCGTTGTTCCTCTAGAAGAGATGCCTCGGATTGAGGATATTCTGGGAATGCCGACTCCGACCAGCCGTTAGACTCTGCGTCTTTTTACCCGTAGCAATTGGGTACATCAACTCCAAATATAGCTGAGATCCCCCTTTTCCAGGGGGATTTCAATCCAGAGTCCCCCTTTTCCAGGGTGTAGCGTTCCCGCAGGATAATCTAAAAGCAAAACGAGACATCAATTGAGATCATGCGATTTTTGAGAAAGTATGCCTTTGTGATTTTGGTTCCGCTAGCGGTTCTGCTGTTGTCTTCTTTTAACTTAGGGGCATTGGGTCAAACCCCCTCAACGATTCAACGTCAAGTTGTCGAGTATTCCCAAGGCGATCAATTGCTAGAAGGCTATCTTGCGTTTGATTCTGCCCAAACTGGGCTGCGTCCGGGGGTGATGGTGGTGCATGAGTGGAAGGGGATTAATGACTACACCAGACGGCGCGCGGATCAACTGGCGGAAATGGGCTATATTGCCTTTGCTGCGGATATTTATGGGAAAGGCATTCGCCCGCAAACCAATGACGAAGCCAGAGAACAAGCCACTTTATACCGTTCTAATCGGTCGCTGTTGCGCGATCGCGCCAACGCGGGTTTAAATCTTCTCCGCAATCATCCCCTTTCCGATAATAATCGTCTCGCCGCGATTGGTTACTGCTTTGGCGGCGGAACTGTCTTAGAATTAGCCCGTAGCGGTGCAGATTTACAGGGCGCGGTCAGTTTCCACGGCAATCTCGATACGCCTAACCCCCAGGATGCCGAACAAATTCAAGCGAAAGTGTTAGTGTTGCACGGGGCGGACGATCCCCTGGTTCCTGACGAACAGGTGGCTGCTTTCCAAAAGGAAATGCGCGATGCCAAGGTAGACTGGCAATTGATTGCCTACGGTGGGGCGGTGCATAGTTTCACGAACCCAGACGCCGGAAACGATCCGTCTCAAGGATCTGCTTATAATGCTGAAGCGGATCGACGGTCTTGGGAACATATGCAGCAGTTTTTTGCTGAGATTTTCCAAGACTAACTCATCCGGTCGATGGTGCGATATTGGATAGCTTCGGCAACATGGGGCGTTTTCAGGGTATCGTCTCCGGCTAAGTCGGCGATGGTTCGCGCGACTTTCAAAATCCGGTCGGTGGCGCGGGCAGATAAGCCGAGTTTGCGAATTGCCCCTTCTAAAATATTGCGGGAAGTTTCATCGAGTTGGCACCATTGACGCAGGTGGTGGCTTTGCATTTGGGCGTTACTATGCAGGCTGGGATCGTTGCGAAAGCGATCGCGGGCGCGTTCCCTAGCCTGCTGAACTCGCCTGCGGATGGGGGTGGAGGGTTCGCCTGTCGGTTGGCGGGTAATTTCTTCGGGTTTGAGGCGGTTGACGGCGACTTGCAGGTCAATGCGATCCATTAACGGGCCGGAGAGTTTGGCCCAATATTGTTCTCGTTGGCGGGGCGAACAGGTACAAGCTTGCAGCGTATCGCCATAATAACCGCAGGGACAAGGATTGGTACTGGCAACTAAGGTAAACTGGGCGGGGAAAACGACGGACTGGCGGGTTCGCGAGATGGTGACATAACCATCTTCGAGGGGTTGGCGGAGAAATTCTAGGACATCGCGCTTAAATTCGGTGAGTTCGTCGAGAAATAGTAAGCCATGATGGGCTAAGGAGATTTCCCCCGGACGCGGATAGCTGCCACCCCCGACGAGGGAAGGGCCAGAGGCGGAATGGTGGGGACTGCGAAAAGGGCGATCGCAAACTAAGCTTCCCCGGTCTTTTAATAATCCCGCAACTGAATAAATCTGCGTCACTTCCAAGGCTTCCGAGAAGTCCAAGGGCGGCAAAATTCCCGGTAAGCGCCGCGCTAACATGGTTTTCCCGCTTCCGGGAGGGCCAACAAAGATCAAATTATGCCCCCCAGCCGCCGCAATTTCTAAGGCGCGTCTGGCATGGGTTTGTCCCTTAACATCGCACAAATCCGGCCCGGTAAACTGTTGTTGAATTAAGGCTTGCTGTCCGTCGAGTTCTAGGGGTTGATAGCGTTCTGGACGGTTGAGAAAATCGGCAACTCCGATTAAATCTTTGAAGCCATAAACGGCTAACCCTTTGACAACTGCCGCTTCCCGCGCATTATCTGCCGGAACCACTAGCCCGGAAATCCCTAACTTTTGGGCCGCCGCCGCAATCGGGAGAACTCCTGCAACCGGGCGCAAGCTACCATCTAAGGAGACTTCTCCTAAAAACAGATAATCCCCCAACAGTTCCGGGCTGACTTGTTCGGAGGCGGCGAGAATGCCGATGCTGATGGGTAAGTCGAAACTAGGGCCCTCTTTTCGCAAGTCGGCGGGGGTGAG
Source organism: Desertifilum sp. SIO1I2 (assembly GCA_010672635.1). Classification (GTDB taxonomy): domain Bacteria; phylum Cyanobacteriota; class Cyanobacteriia; order Cyanobacteriales; family Desertifilaceae; genus Desertifilum. Next base: position 7,188 of record JAAHGE010000163.1, read on the forward strand.
GTTAATCACAATTTTTCGCATGGGGAAGGCAAACCCGGCATTTCTCAGGGTGGCTTTCACCCGTTCTCGCGATTCTTGCACGGCAGCATCGGGCAATCCCACAATGGTAATACCGGGTAAGCCGCCGGAAACATCAACCTCTACCCCGACTTTAACGGCGTCAATGCCAACTAGCGATGCACTCCAAACCCTGGCTAGCATTTTCCCTGTTCCTGAATCAGCTTTTCTAGATTACTGATAATTCTGGGAAACTGACGGCAGTGAGTTTACGGAATCTCTCATCGCTTTAAGATGGCTTCTCCGCGTCGATAGAGTTCGCGGGCGAAGTCCGTCCACATCCCTTGACCCCAGTAGCGAAAACAACTGGTTTGCAGCAATAAATTATACAGCAGCGCTTCTAGATAATCTGGGCGTTGAGTGGTTGCTGGATCTTGTTGTAGCTGCGAATCATATTTTTCGTGAAACGCCACGCTGAGTTTTCTCATGGGGTCTAATACGTTGTCATATCCTTGCACCCAACTCATGTGATTTGTCCAGGAAGCCCCATCCATGTGAAATTGTGAGTCCTCTTGCTTGAGGGTGGCGATCGCGGTTTCTACGGCCTCTGGGGTGGCGCTATTGGGATCGACGCGCTGCCAAATCCGATGTTGCCGCACGGCTTGACAGGTGGGATAATCCTCTGGGTTGGCTCCGGCGGCTTCAATCAACTCTAGATATTCTGTGCCATTGACCGCCACAACGCCCGCACGTCCGCCCGATTGGTCGCGAATGTCGTGGTAGATGCGGAATAAGTCGCGGGGAAACTCGTTCATCATCACGCCGCCATTTTCCCCATCGGCAATTTGCGTCACGACGGAGGGGACACTTACCTCGCCAACTTGTTGTTTTCCGCGCCCCTTGGCTTCAAAATAGGGCTGCATTTGGGCGACTAATTTGGTATCGGAACCTTGGGTTTTAATTAAGGCGGTGATGCTAATCGTTTCTCCGTGGGAGTTGCGGGCAATCAGACGATTAGGTACATATTTTTGGTCTTGTGTCAACCCCGATCCATCGAGTCGTTCGACGGAATGCTCTTGAACCATTAACCAGCGATAGCCGCATTCTTTCAACGCTTTGATATATTCAAACAGCGTATCGGGATGGTTGGGGAGGTGCATTTCCGGCGGCGAGAACCCTTTCACCCGGCGCAGGGCATCGTAGCCGAAAATTGCGGCAAAATAGTGCTGCCACGCCCGGATGTGCAGCTTGATATCGGGAATGGGCGTTGAAGGAATCACCGCATGGCTCCACAGGGTTCCCAACCATTCGACGTAAGGCTGGTAGGCGCGATCGCAGGTAATCCGCTTAAGATTATTCAACACATCCTCGCGCCCCATCTGATGCAATCCCCACAGGAGATTGCCCGAATAATCTAACATGATGCGCGGGTTGCAGCCTTGCTCGATTAATTCTGGGATAAATTGCCCCATGCGGGAATAGCACCACGCAAACGCCCCCGCATTATGATTATCGCCATCGTGGGGATGCTCAAACATATACTGCAAATTGCTAATCAACTCGCCATTTCCCCCACCGGGAATCGTCGGTTGGTGCATGTGGAGGGCGCAAGCAAACCCGGCGGTAATATCGGCGAACTGAAGATTGGTGGTCGGTAAAAAGATGGGTTCGTTGTGGCGAACGACGGCATCAATTTCCGACTCCCAACCGCAAATGTTGGGAAATCCTGACCGCGATTCGTTTAACACGGGCAGATGGGTTGTAGAAGCTGTTGCTGGCATGTCAAGATTCCTGCTAATTCAGTTTGGAGCCTTTCCGGATGAGATTTGGGCTTGCGGATTTGTGA
>JAAHGE010000164.1 GCA_010672635.1 Desertifilum sp. SIO1I2
CATTTGTGGCGACTATGACGCCACAAATGGCAATTTTTTCGCCCGATGCGATCGCGCTCTCTAATAACTCTATACTGAACGCTAGATCTGGAAATTCCTCCAACGGATGCGGTAAATCTAGCAATTCCGGGTTGAGATAATCTCGCGCCTTACCTAAACTATCCGCCCCGCGATTAATAGCAACTTGGGCAATTAGGGGCGAAAGTTGATGAGTGTTAGCAATACGTTGGGCGAGGGTGGGGTTAGCCGGATACATTTGCCAGCGTTGGTTGGGAAGACGCGGTTCAGTATAGCGGCGAGCATCAGCATACATGGGCAATTCGGAATAATTTAGAATACGCGGACTCGGCCATCATTTTCAATGTAAAGCGTGCGATCGCCTGGAGGAGGCCCCCCCGGACGCAATTCCACTCGCAGGGTATTATCATCCAACTTCAGGATATCCGCCTTTAAAGACAGAGCGGTTTCATCCCAGAAGACGATAGATAAATTTGGCGTTGTCCCACTCCATCCTCTCACCTCTAGCAGTTGTCCGGGCCGCAGAGGCACGGTACCCGTTTCCTGGGGACGTTGGATTAATACTAAACTTGCAGTCCGGTTAATCACCTGAAAGTCGATCGCCTGTCCGGGGATAAACTGAATTGGACGCAATCCGCAATTGGACGCACAAGTTTGAGCCATACTACTAACAGGCGCGATCGGAATCCCCAGAATACACAACAGGCTGCCGAAAGTCACCCACCCAAGTTTGTTCATTTTTCACCTAAAGTAAGCGAAGTTGAGTTGCTTCATCCTCTAAACTATCCTCTAGATCCGCCTCCGTCGATTGCCAAGATTCTCCCATCAGCAGACCTTCCGCCGCTTCTAGGAGTTCGGTGCGAATATCGGTTAAATCTTCGCGATTCTCTAAATAGGTTTTGAGGGCTTCTAGCGGATCGATTCCTTGTCCAACCCCCAATTCCGGTAAGCGAGGGCGGGCGAGTTGGCTGACTAATTCGGCTTGAATAGTATAACTATGGGCCAGGTTTAAAGATTGATGCAAGGCTGCGGTGTCGATCAGATCGAGTTGATCGGATCGCAGTTGGTAAATTACGCGCACAACAGCTTCGGTTAAGTCTTTTTTAGTTAAAGCTGCGAGTAATGTGGCTTGCGGATCGTCTGATTGGGACAAATCCACTTGTAGCGTATAAAAGTTGCGAACGGGTAACGGGCAAAATTCAAACTGGGTTTGCCCTTTTTCCAGATGCACTAAAATATAGCCTTTGGTTTCTTTCTCTTCACTAAAATCGACCCGTTCGATGCTACCGGGATAGACGACTGGGGGGTTATCGCACAAAACCTGATGCTTGTGAACGTGACCCAAGGCGACATAATCAAAACAGGGACGCGCCAATAAAGATAAGGGGAGGGTAAAGCCTTTGCCCACCGCTAGAAACCGTTCTGCCCCATAGCGGGCATTATCTGCCATCAGATGGGCGAGGAGGATGGTGGGGACTTGGGGATCGAGGCGGCGAACTTCGCTTTCGAGAACGACCTTTAAGCGGTCAATCAGGAGATGATTGACTTCTGCTAGGGCAAGGTTCTCGGTTTCCGGACGCGACAATAGGGCGGATCGGGTTAACCAGGGAAGGGTAATCACCTGAACGGGCCCATTGTGGGTTTGCAAGCGGTGGGTTTCAATGCGATCGCCCACAACAAATCCCGGTACTCCTAAAGTCCGATAAATACATAATGATGCCCCGCCTTGTCCTTGGGCGTGTTGATCGTGATTTCCCACCAGTAAAACGGTGGGGATTTCGGCGTCTACCAAGCGGCGAAACTGGCTGGCGAAGGCTTCCTGAACGTAGGGCGGCGGCGTGGCGTCGGGAAACGCATCGCCCCCAAATAACACCAGATCCACGGGTTCATCAATGGCGCGATCGATACAGCGCGATAGGGTTTGAATAAAGTCTTCTAAGCGCGTGTTTAACCCGGTTTCAGGATTGATGCGACCGTGGGAAAACCCACTGCCCATGTGAATATCAGATAAGTGGAGAATCTTCAACATGGCAAAATAGCTAAAAAACCAGGAAAAAAAGCGGACAATGACGCAACAGTGGGGAACGGTTTATCTCGTCGGGGCAGGGTTGGGTAAGGTTGATTATCTCACCCTGCGAGCTTCTCAATTATTAGCCCAAGCGGAGGTTTTAGTCTACGATGCGTTGGTAGATTCCCAATTGTTGCAGCTTGTCCCTCAATCTTGCCTAAAGTTTGATGTGGGGAAACGCGGGGGAAAACCCAGTACGCCGCAAGCGGAAATTAATCGGCTGTTGGTGGAATATTGCCAACTGGGGAAACAGGTGGTGCGTCTAAAGAGTGGCGATCCGCTGATTTTTGGTCGGACTCATGCGGAAATTTCGGCGCTGGTAACGGCGGGATGTGCCTATGAGATTGTACCGGGGATTTCTTCAGCTCTGGCGGCCCCATTGCTGGCAGGAATTCCGTTAACCGATCCGGTGCATAGCCGTTGTTTTGCGGTGGTGACGGGACACGATCTAGAGGCGTTAGATTGGCCGACGCTGGCGCGGTTGGATACGCTGGTCGTTTTAATGGCGGGTTCTCAGCTATCGGGGGTGGTGAGTTCGCTGATGCAGGTAGGGCGATCGCCTTCAACTCCCATTGCCATTATTCGCTGGGCCGGGACGCCCAAGCAACAAATTTGGACGGCCGAGTTAGATAATATTGTGGAGCAAACGCGAGCGTGTTTCTCGGATCGGTCGCTTTCACCTGCGGTGATGGTGGTTGGGGATGTGGTACAGCGTCGAGGAGAATGGGGAATGAGTCAGCAAAATTTAGGGATTGAAACGCATCACCCAACTTTACCACTAGCCGGGAAAACGGTATTAATTACGCGGGCGACAGGACAAAAGGGCGAGTTTGCGGAACTGCTACAAAGCCAAGGTGCAACAACGCTAGAAATGCCAACGTTAGAAATTGGCCCGCCTTCGAGTTGGGAAGCGTTGGATTTGGCGATCGCCCAAATCGATCGGTTTGATTGGTTAATCTTAACCTCTAGTAATGGCGTGGATGCTTTCTTTGAACGTCTAGCCAAGCATTATCTTGATGTTCAGGCGTTAATAGGGTTAAAAATTGCGGTGGTGGGTCAAAAAACCGCCGCTAGTTTAACTCAACGGGGCATTCAAGCGGATTTTATCCCGCCGGATTTCGTCGCCGACTCCCTCGTCGCCCATTTTCCAGAGTCGTTAAGCGGCTTGCAGGTGTTGTTTCCCCGCGTTGAAACGGGGGGACGAGAGGTGTTAGTCCAAGCATTTACCCAACAAGGGGCTAGGGTGACGGAAGTCCCCGCCTATGAGTCTCGCTGTCCGGATCGGATCTCTAAAGAAGTTTTAGCGGCGTTGCAAGACCAAGCCATTGATATCGTTACGTTTGCTAGTTCCAAAACGGTAAGAAATTTTTGTCAGTTAATCCAAAATGAGGATCGGATTTCCCTAGAAAAGGTCTGTTTTGCCTCTATTGGACCGCAAACCTCACAAACCTGCCGCCAGTTACTAGGGCGGGTGGAGATTGAAGCTGAAGAATATACGCTTTTGGGATTAACTCAAGCGTTGGTAGCTTGGGTTAAGGCTGGTCAACGCGAATGAATCCCGCGCTCCAAAAACCAGGGCGATCTTCTTCCTTCAATAGACGGATGCTGTTACCGAGCGACTTTAGTCAAGCTTGAAAAGCCGGGTTAAAACTAGAAGCTCTAAGTTTTATATGAAGGAATTTGATTACTCTTTAAATTACAAAGCAATTGACTTTCGACAACACCCAGAACTTTATTGTATTGGTCGGGGCGAGCAGGGAGTTTTGTTGGTTGAACCTTATAAAAGTGAAATTTTGCCCTACTGGAAATTTAAAACACCAGAGATTGCCCGTCACTCTTCTGACAAGATCTATAGCTTATTTCTGAACTACAAGGCAGAAGGCGACTTTGTGGGCATGGATATGGCGCGAAAATTTTTGCAAATGGGTTACACTCGCTCTCGCCGCTATGCCAATCACAAGTCAGGGCGAAAATATCAACCCGGTTCCAATACCGTGCTGCCGATCGAAGCAGACCCCATCAAAGCGGAATCTGCCAAAATTTTCTATCAAAAGTGGCAATTAGCTAAGACCGATCCAGATTATATCAAATTAGCCGAGCGCCACCGCCATCAATACGAGCAAAGTGAGGAAAATCAATCGTAACTTTCTATTACTTGCTCCGTCTATCAAACCCGATAGAACGGTTCTAGCTTACCGGGAATTAAGTCAACACAAGGCTTGACGGAAACTTAGGAAAGGGGGGTCAGTCATTAACGCCAGGTTAATGTAGCAATAAATACTCATTAATCTGAACGTTAAGGTGTAAGTTCTCAGGGCTGAGAACTAGCAATTTCAAAGAGTTTTGAACAATTTAACCAACTGGAGAATCTTAGCTTACCTTTAGGAAAAGTGGACTAGCAAGCCAACTGAGAGCAATGCCGCTCAGAATACAATTGATTGTTGAAATTTTCTGCTTCACGTCAAGGGCAAGTTGACCTATGAACAGCGATCGCCTGTTGTCACAGCGACTCATTAGAAATGTCATTTGGGTCTATGCCCTTGTCAGTAGCTTCTGGATTGCTGCGACCGATCGTTTGCTAGAGTGGGCTGTACAAGATATGCAGTTATTGCTCCAGTTTCAAACGATTAAAGGCTGGATCTTTGTTTTCGGAAGTTGCGTTCTATTCTATTATCTGCTCAAATACAGCCTCCGAACGCTGAAATCTCAATCCGATCTCCTCGAAACCTTATTGGAAGGCACCAGCGACTTAATTTTTATTAAAGATATCCAAGGGCGTTATATTCTCGTTAACTCTGCTGTGGCAAAGCGTCTAAACGTCAGCCGTGAAGAAATGATCGGCAAAAGCGATGCCGATTTCTTTCCTCCAGAAGTTGTTCAAGCCTTAAGAGAAAATGATTTACAAGTCATTGATACGGGACAAGCCATTTGCTATGAAGAAGAAATTTATATTGCAGACCAGCGATATTTTGACCTTGCCACCAAATCAGCCTATCGCAACCTGAAAGGGCAAGCGATCGGAGTCATTGGCATTGTCCACGATATTACCGAACGTCAGCAAATTAAACAAACCCTGATTGAACGAGAGCGATTTTTATCAACCTTAGTGAATAACTTTCCGGGCATGGTTTATCGCTGCCAGTCGGAAAGCAACTTAGCCCTGGAATTTGCCAGCATTGGCTGCTACGAACTCACAGGTTATGCTCCAGAGGATTTTACTGCAAAAAATTTACTCACCTTACTGGAGATTATCCATCCTGACGATCGCGCCTTACGCCAAGCTGCCGTTGCTGCCGCTATCCAAACGCGATCGCCTTTTACCCTCACCTATCGGATCGTCGCCGCCCAGGGCGAAGAAAAATGGGTGTGGGATCGCGGCGTTGCCATCTATAACCAGGATCAACTCGCTGGTATTGAGGGCTTTATGACCGATATTAGCGATCGCCATCGCCTGCTAGAAGCCCTCACTCGCGAAAAAGAAGACCTCGCCGCCCTCAGTCACGTCACCGCTAACACGATCGGCATCCTGGATCTTGAAGAACTCTTGAGAATCTTACTCGAACGCACCTTAGAAGTGATGAAGGCCGATCGTGCCGTCATCTTACTTAAAGAAGGGGACGAGTTAGCGATCCGAGACAGCGTAGGTTTTACCGAAGAAATGCCTAAAACCTTCCGCCTACCCATCGGACAGGGCTTTTCTGGAACCATTGCAGCTACAGGTCAACCCTTATATCTAACAGATGTTCAAGCCTCATCTTTAGTACAAAGTCCGTTCATCAAACGCAGTGGCATTCAGACGATGCTTGGCGTTCCCCTCAAACAACACGATTCGCGAAGCGATCCCTGCGGGAATCGCTTAGTGGGCGTCTTGCGTGTGGACTGGTTCAGCGTCCATCCCCAGAGCGATCGCGAATTGCACCTGTTGCAAGTCACCGCCGAACGCTGCACCACCGCCATCCTCAACGCCCAACTTTACGAACAAACCAAACACCTGCAAGAACTGTTCCAACTGCAATTTAACTGTATGCCAGCAATGTGCGTTCTCCGCAACGAGCAGATGCAAGTGATTGATTGGAACCCCACCGCCGCCCAAGTCTTTGGTTACTCTAAAGCGGAAGTGATGGGGCGGACCTCAGACTTTTATATCTTTCCCGATGCGCGCGATCGCGTCAACAACCTCTTGCAGCGCGTCATCGAACAAGGCGAAACCCTCCACAGCATTAATCAAAACCTCACCAAAAGCGGTCAAACCATCATTTGCGAGTGGATCAACACGCCGCTGAAAACCCCTGATGGTCAAGTGATGGGTATGGTTTCGATGGGACAAGATATTACCCAGCGCGTGCAAACCGAAGCCCTCCTGCGCGAGAGTGAGGAACGACTGCGAACCGTTTTGCAGAATATGCCTGTAATGATGAGTGCCTTTGACACTCAAGGTAGGCTCATTGTTTGGAACCGAGAATGCGAGCGAGTCACCGGATACTTAGCCTCAGAGATTGTGGGCAACCCTAACGCCTTAGAATTGCTCTATCCCCATCGAGAGTATCGCGCCGAAATTAGAGCGCAATGGCACAATAGCAACCATCATTACCGCGACTGGGAATGCCAGATTACCTGCAAAGATGGCAGTCAAAAGATTGTCGCTTGGTCAAGTATTGCTAGCGATTTTCCCATTCCCAATTGGGCATTTTGGGATATTGGCGTTGATGTCACCCATCGCAAGCAGATAGAAGCTCAACTGCGTTACTCAGCTTACTACGATGCACTGACGAGTTTACCCAACCACACCTTTTTCCTCGAACAACTCCAACACGCCATCAACAAGCAACAGACTGAAGGACGGGAGTTATTTGCGGTGCTATTTCTAGATTTAGACCGCTTTGAGATGGTGAAGTATACCTTTGGTCATGCGATCGCCAATCAATTGTTACGCCTCGCCACCGAACGCTTAAAAGAGTGCCTATCGCCAACCGATCTCTTAAGCCGCGTGGGTACCGATCAGTTTGCCATCCTGTTGAACCCTGTTGAAAATACGGCTGAAGTTACCCAAAGAACAGAATGCATTCATCAAGCCATTTCCCTACCCTTCCATCTCAATAATCAAGATATTTTTTCGTCAGTAAGTATTGGCATTGCCTTAAGTTCTACAGGCTATACGCATCCAGAAGACTATTTACAAGCAGCAGATTTGGCAATGCACCAAGCAAAAACCTCTTCCTCCACCCGTCAAGTCCTTTTCGATCCTAAGATTTACGAAACATTACTCGCTCGCTTGCAGATGGAAACTGAACTGCGGCGTGCGATCGAACAGGATGCCTTTGAAGTCTATTATCAACCCATCGTTTGCCTGAAAGCAGGGATTGTCAGCGGTTTTGAAGCCTTAGTGCGTTGGAACCATCCAACCTGGGGAAGGGTGTCTCCCGTTGAGTTTATTCCCGTTGCAGAGGAAGCGCGGTTAATCAGTTTTATCGATCGTTGGGTATTGCAAGCTGCCTGTCACCAACTCCGCAAATGGCAGCAGGACTTTCCCCAACTGGATTATTTAACCATGAGCGTGAATATTTCCGCTCAACAACTGATGCAATTGGGACTTTTGGAACGACTCGATGGGGTTTTGCAAGACACGGGAATTTCGGGAAATCAACTGAAATTAGAGATTACAGAAAGCGCGATTATGGAAAATACGGATTCAGAAACCGTTTTACTCAATCAGTTGCGGACGTTGGGGGTTCAGCTATCAATTGATGATTTTGGAACGGGATACTCTTCGTTAGGACGCCTGCATCAGTTACCCATTGATGCGCTAAAAATTGACCGCTCGTTTGTCAATCGTATGGAAACTGATAGCGAAGGTTATGAGATTGTCCGAGCCATTTTAACGCTCGCTCATAGCTTGGAAATGGATGCGATCGCAGAAGGTGTGGAAACTCCCCAACAACTTGACCAGTTGCGCGAACTTGGCTGTAATTACGGTCAGGGCTATTTCTTCTCTCCCCCCATGAATAGCACCGAAGCAACCGCTTTGCTCGCCGCCGAGCGCCGATGGTGAGCGGGTTGACTGACAAAAGCATAGTCGCGGAGGTTGGGTTAAGATCCGCAACCCAACACAACTCTGGCTACGACAGCATGAAATTGCCGGGGGTGAGACTCATCTCCTGCTCTAGGATGCTCCCAATTGGGGAAATTTGCACCATAATTCAGAAGTTGCCCCAAAATGCCTTAAGGCTTTGGGCTGCGTTGTGAGGCGAGGATCGCTCTGAGAGATGGATCGATTGAATTTCAGCGTATTCCAGCAGTTTTGGACAATTGCCAAATCCTACTGGTTGGGGGATGAGAAATGGCAAGCCAGGGGGTTGCTCGTTGGGGTAGTGCTATGTTTGCTGGCCTATACGGGGTTGAGCGTTGTCCTCAATAATAAGCGGGGCGTGTTGATTTCGTCGCTTTCGGCGCAGGATGAACCGCGTTTTTGGCAAACTGTCATTATCTTTATCAGCGTGTTGGTCGTGTATGCGCCCCTGTTGGCCGGGTATACTTATTTGCGCGATCGCCTCAGCTTGCAATGGCGAAAATGGCTGACGCATCGGTTTGTCGATAACTATTTTGCTAACCGCGCTTATTACGATCTGCAAATTTCCGGTACTGAGATTGATAACCCAGATCAACGTATAGCTGAAGATGTTCGCAGTTTTACCCAAGAATCTCTTACCTTTTTGCTGATTTTGGTAGAGTCTGTCCTCTCAGTCATTGCATTTAGCAGCGTTCTGTGGGGAATTTCTCGGCCGCTTGTGTTCTTTTTGGTGCTGTATGCGTTAGTGGGAACGCTGGTAACAGCCGTTATCTTTGGGAAACCCTTAGTACGGTTGAATTTTGAACAACTCAAACGCGAGGCGCAACCACTAAAGCCGGCAAAATAAACGGGATA
>JAAHGE010000165.1 GCA_010672635.1 Desertifilum sp. SIO1I2
GTCTGAGGGTTTCGGGAGAAACATCGACAATGAAGCCTTGGGGGAAAATTTGCTCAACGGTTAAACAGACACCATCAACGGCGACGCTATCCCCAAGGGTCAGATCGTCACAGATAACTGAACGACCGGAGGGATCGACGAGAATCTGAAGTTGATGCTCTCCTAACGGTTTGAGCGTTCCTAATGTTTGAATTAAACCTGTAAACACGGCATTCGATTTAAGATTGACTGGGACACTCAGGCAAAACTTTACGTTTTCTTGAGCCTAACAAACTCTGCGATCGACTAAAATCCCTATCCAAGGCCCCAAATCTTCAGGACGATTGTTTAGATCGATGTCATGATAGGGGCATACTTATCAATAAGCGTGATGACACTCGGCGATCGCTGGTCTCTAGGAAAGACAGTTTCGCTCTGTCTGCTTCCCAATTTCCAGTTCTGCCATGAGATTCCCGTTTTGTTAATCTAACTTCCTTTGCCTATAGTCAGTCTAGAGGCTTCACTGATGATTGAGATGAAAGTCGCCGGAATTGCTTTGGATGCGGGTACTCGCAGCCCGATTGTTCTGCTAAAGGATATGCGGGATCGGCGTGCTTTACCCATTTTTATTGGCCAAGATCAAGCCAGAGCGATCGTCAATGCGTTAGAACGACAAACTTCTCCCCGTCCTTTGACGCACGATCTAATGGTCAACCTCTTAGAAGCATGGGATATGACCTTAGAGAGAACGATCATCCATTCCCTGCAAGACAATACATTTTATGCCATCCTCGTGGTTCGCCAGGGGGAAACCAAGAAAGAAATTGATGCTCGTCCTTCAGATGCGATCGCGATCGCTTTACGCACGGGAACCCCAATTTGGGTGATGGAAGAAGTGATTGCTGATGCGTCAATTCCGGTCGATCAAGACGCCGATGAAGCCGAGCGACAAGCCTTTCGAGATTTTATCTCTAACTTGCGTCCGGAAGATTTTTCTCAGCGCGGTCATCGCAGCCCCAACGGGGATTAAACGTGTTGGAGTGGCCCATTTTCACTCAACGAACGCACCTAACCTGATGAAATATCGACGGTTTGGTAAAACCAATCTGAGGTTGTCTGTATTTTCTTTGGGAACCATGCGCTGTCTCACGTCCTGTGAAAATGTAGAGCGAGTGGTTCGCCATGCTTTATCGCTGGGAATTAATCATATCGAAACCGCCAGAGGATATGGTTCGAGCGAATCGGACTTAGGAAAGGTTCTGGCTCAACTTGATGCCGGTCAATTTTACATCACCAGTAAAATTCCGCCTACCCCCGATGGCGATTTGATGGAGCGCTCGATTGATGAATCCTTGAGCCGCTTGGGTGTGGCATCCCTTGACTGTTTGGCAATTCACGGACTCAATACCCCGGAACATTTAGAGTGGGTATTGTCGCCAACGGGGTGCATGGCAGGGGTGCAAAAAGCTGTAGCAGACGGGCGAGTGCGCCATGTGGGATTTTCTACTCACGCTCCCCTAGAACTGATTTTAGCAGCTATCAGCACAGATTTTTTTGAATTTGTCAATCTGCATTATTACTTATTTTTTCAACGCCATGCTGCCGCGATCGCGATCGCCCATCAACAGGATCTCGGCATCCTGATTATCTCTCCGGCAGACAAAGGCGGGCGACTGTATACCCCACCCCCCAAACTGCAACACCTGTGCGCCCCTCAGACGCCCCTAGCACTGAATTATCGCTTTCTGTTAAGCGATCCGCGCATAACCACCCTGAGCGTGGGGCCAGCAATTCCCGAAGAACTCAACGAGCCGCTCCAAGTTGCCGACTGCGACGAAGCGCTGAACCCAGAAGAAATAGCCGCCCTAGAGCGACTGCAAGCTCAAATGAGCACAACCCTAGGCCCGGAACAATGCCAGCAGTGTTATGAGTGCCTCCCCTGCCCGGAAAGCGTCGCTATCCCCGAAATTTTACGCCTGCGGAATTTAGCGATCGCCTACGACATGGACGACTATGGAAAATATCGCTACGGGATGTTAGAAAATGCCGGACATTGGTTTCCCGGCACCAAAGGGAACCGATGCACCCATTGTGGCGACTGTTTGCCAAGATGTCCCGCACAACTCGATATTCCCACCCTTCTCCTTGACGCGCATCAACGCCTCAAAGGACAACAAGGGCGTCGCCTGTGGGCCTAATTGTGCAATGGGTACTGTCCTAATCTTTGTGGCTATAACGATTAACCATGATCGAACGCATTATTTTTAAAGGGTTCTGGCTTCTGTCGTTTACCTTGGGTGCGATCGCCCCTGCTGTCGCGCAACCCACCCCATCCCTCGCTCCCTTTGACATCACCTACCTCAGAGACGAAAGCACCATCCCCCCGGATGTCATTACCCACACCAGCATCTCGCAAACCAACCTCACCGTTCCTAGCCTCTGGTGGGCTAATCAACAATTTGGTCGAACCCTCGTAGAAACCTGGTTTGCCTACCCCAACGCCTCCCAGCGACGCGTCGATTTTGTAGTCAACCGGCAAGTCTGGAGCCTGCTCGACTATCTGCAACGCTACGAATTTGTCCATCACATGGGCAGCGTCGCCCGAACCTACGGGTACAATATCCGCATTTTTAACCGCCAAGGCGAAGCCCTAGCAACCTATACCTGCGATTTGAATTTACCCGATAGCCCCTGCGATATGCGCCTGCAAGCCGCTCAAGATGGGTTGCGAGGGCCGCGTCAATCTCCCCTGCTGCCTTCTCCCTAAGTGACGGGTTGCGATCGCATTTCCTCCCAATATCTCAGGTATTGCTGCGCCGACTCCTCCGACAAGGGCAGCAAAAACTCGCTACGCTGCACGAGCGGGTTGGGAGGAAACAAAACTCGGTGTTCCCGCAATTCCTTGGGCAAGTCGCGGTTGAAGCCTAACGCTGTTGAAGACGTTCCCCCAGTCAGCAGCGATAATTGTCCGGCTCTTTCGGGCGCTAAACAAAAATCAATCCATTGATTTACCAAGGGATTTTCATTGCTGGCGTTGGCGGGACGAACCCAAAGCTCGGCCCAAAGCGCGGTACCCGATAGGGGAATCACTGCGTTAATTTGGGGATAACGCTCCATTGCAGCCAGGACATCGCTAGACCAACCCACCGCTAATTGCGTATCTCCGGTAATCAAAGGTTCTAGGTAATGGGTAGAACTGTAGAAGCGGGCTTGACTATGAAGTTGTTGGAGTTGACTTCGCAGATTGGTTACGTCATCTAAATTCGCTGTATTGTAAGACTGACCGAGTTTTTTCAGGGTCAGACCGATAATTTCTCTGGCTCGATCGAGTAAGGAAATTTTACCCGCCAGTTCGGGTCGCCAAAGATCGTTCCAGTCCGTGGGAGTCCAACCCAAGTCTCGAAAGCGATCGCGGCGAAAGGCTAACACGGTCGTTCCCCAACGATACGGAATTCCCCACACTGAACCACTTGGATCGGGTTGACCTTGGTTGTTGCGACGAACCAATTGCTGCCAGCGCGAAGGCAGTTCCGACCAAGTTTTCAGTTCTCCGGCGTTTAACGGTTGAATCCGTTGTTGCTGAATGGCTGCACTTAACCAATAGTTCCCCAACGTCACCAGATCGAGTTGGCTAACGCCAGGAGTGCGTCTCCACGGGAGCAGTTGTTGTTGCGTCGTCGCCGCCGGTGTTTCAGTCGGCGTCAGCAGATCGAAAAGATGGCTTAATTGCTCTTCGGCGGCAAAGTTTAGGCTTGCGGGTTGCTCTAAGCTGGCGCGAAATTGCCGCACTAGTTGAGGAGGAATGGAGTTTTTGAGCAGGCGAACGTTGAGGGTGTTGTCTGGGTTCGTCCCGCAGGCGCTTAAGGTGGTTGGCAGGGTTGATAAAGCAAGCCAGCGTAAGGTATTGAGGCTCGTTAACTGAAGAAATATCCGGCGGTTCATTCAAACATTAATCCAGCGATAGCGGTTGTCGATGTTCGACTCCAAAACCAATGAGGTTAATTTGGTTGGGAGCCTCTTGGGGTTGAAGGGGGCGACGGTAGGTAAGGATGGTGCGGAGGCGGATGTCGGGTGCCACGATTCGCATTTGATCGACAGCTACGGAACGCTGATAGTAGGTGGTCATTTCCAGGGTTTGGCGGGTGGGCTGGTAGGTGAAGCGACCCGCGATCGCGCCTGCTTCAGAATAGCCCTCGTCTCTTAGATAATAGCCTTGAATGATGTCGCTTTCTGGTGTCAGGGGAACTTCTGCGGCTAGGGGAAGCACGGGTTGAGGTAATGCTGCACTTTCCTGGGCAGAAAGGACGTAAATATCTGGCACAAATAGGGCTTTGAGGCTCATAGATAGGGTTTCGCCGGTTTCCGAACGGGTCTCGAAGGCGATCGCAAAACCGGGAAATTGCTCGTCCGCCTCTTGCCAAATTTGCGGATCGATTTGTAAGGGAGCCTGGGAGATAGCATTTGGCTCTGATAGGGCAAGAATTTGTCTTTTTTCCGCTTTTGCCAGTGCTGTAACTCGAAATTCAGTAAATGAGCGCTCTATTTCAGCGCGATCGACGTAGTGATAGGTTCGTTCGGTCTTCCATAAGCCCGTACAGATTTCAAAGAACTCTTGAATCTTTAGCATATTTTGCAAGTCAAAATTTATTTAATTTTATCTTTAGTTAATGTTTTGTGTCATCTTGTCGATTAATGCTAAAGAGCGCTACTCAATGACTGCGAGACAGCTAGAAAAATTCATAATTTGACAACTCATCAAGCTGCTCTTTTCCTGTGAGGGGGGTCTCTTTGATTAGATGGCGTATAGGTTTTAGACGCTCAGACCGCGCCCCTTGCCCCAAGAAAGTCTTTCATGAATTGCAATTAACCTTAAGAATTCAAATTGGTGTATGTTTCATTATTGTTACTAAAGGTTAAATGATTCAAAAATAAATCAAGGTTCCTACAGAAATTATCTAGGATAATGAGGGATAAAACTAAGGCGATCGGAACCTCACATGGAACAAGTTCAAAGGCAAATCAATACCTTAACCCTTAAGGTAGATGCCATTTCCCAAACCCTCGATCAGTTAAACGGCAAAGTTGCCCAAATCCTAACTGACATGAGTATAAATACTACTCAAAAAACGTCAAGAATGTCCTTAGAAGATCGGGAAGTTCACCTTCCTTATTCCAGCACTCACCGCCTGCAAGCAGTTTTAGAACACAAAGACGTTTTAAGCGATGACAACTATGGAGAGAAGGAAGCAAAAGGAGCAGAAAGAACCCTTTCTCCGGAAATTCAAATTCAACGCCTAACGGCTCAATTAACAGCCGCCTACAATCGCATCGCGGCACTCGAAGAACAGTTACTCTCCCAACGCATTCACTAAAAGGCTTCAACCGGAGGCTGAAAGCGA
Source organism: Desertifilum sp. SIO1I2 (assembly GCA_010672635.1). Classification (GTDB taxonomy): domain Bacteria; phylum Cyanobacteriota; class Cyanobacteriia; order Cyanobacteriales; family Desertifilaceae; genus Desertifilum. Next base: position 5,379 of record JAAHGE010000165.1, read on the forward strand.
TTGGCAGGAGTTAAGTTGAGCAACCTTAACCGAGCGAGCAACCGGGCTATACCTATAGCAAAGCAATCGATTGAAACTCAGTCAGGCTCATTCTGGGGTGCGACCCACATTGCAACTATAGCTATCCTTGCCATCCTTGACCGTCCTTTAAGGCTTCCACCGCCGATCTCGAAGATTAGAGCAGAGAACCCCCTCAATTTTCTTGAGCTAAAGACCTAAATCTGCTGACCTAAAGCTTCAATCCACTCGACTAACTGTAAATTAGACCCATTGGTCAAAAGCGAGACTGCGATCGCGCATCCCCCCGCACCAACGCCCTCTTTAACATAGCCCCACTCATAGGCTTGCAGGGGAGCATAACGAGAACTTGCAAAACTCAGTTGAGTTGCGATCAGTGAAGCTGGTGCAAGGATTCGAGCTAAACCGACCGTATCTCCTGTTGGATCTTCTGCAACCCACCGAGTAGTTCCTACAACAAGGCGTTCGGGGTACCACCTTAAATCGAGCGCTGCGGCAATTTTCTGAATCAGTGCATAAACCGCCAACATTTGCGTCCCCCCTGCTAGGAGGACGCCCCCTTTTTGACTGGCTGCGATCGCCATTCCCGCAGCCGTAATTTGCATGGGATCGCCCACCGCAGCCACTAGCTCAAACGGACAAACCGATTGACCTCTTGGCGGCCAAAAACCCGCTATGGATAGCGCCCTCTGCACCACTTGCTCCTTTTGGGTATGATTGCAACTCGGATGGCTGCTATTAACTTTACCGCTTGCAGGAATCCCCAAACCCGTCAAAACACTCAGCGCCGTTGTCGTTCCTCCCACCACGCACTCGCCAATCATTAAATAGCGCTCTGGCGCTGCCAACTTTTCGCCCCAGTTATATCCTTGCTCAAACAGATGCTTAACCGTGTCTAAATCTAAAGCACGACCTGTTGTTATGCATCGAGCAGGCATCCCTTGCAAATCGATACAGGGGACAGGCGGAGCAATGGGCAACCCACTATTGAATAAATACAACGGAATATCTAAAGCCGCGATCGCCGCCCGCGAAATCAGTACCGGCGAAGCACCCGCTACCAAAGGCGGTAAAGGGTACTCAGGAGAAGCTTGGGGGCCAGAATACAAAAATTCAGCATCCGCAAGGCAAGTATAGCGCCGCGCTTCCGGCGTTGCCCCTGCCGCAGAAATTCCTGGAATTAAACCCGTGTCAGTAAAGCCTAGAATACAGGCAAAATTAGGTCGAGTTCCCCGATAGCGATCCAACCATTGTTGACCAAGTTGTTGTTGAGTATAGACGCGGATCATGGGGAAGAAGAGGGTGGGGGGATGGGGAGGTGGGGAGATGGGGGGAAGAAGGGAATTGGGAGTTGGGGGTTGGGGGTTGGGGAAGAGGAGGATGGAGGGAAGAATGGGTAAATACTGACTACCACACTTCTCGGAACGTCGCTGCTTGTGCAAGCTGAGGATTTTAGCTAAAAGCTTGTGGAATTAATGTCCTGGCGGGTGCAAGATGTGAATGTGAGTAGTTCGCACTCCCATACCTACCCAGAACCGCGCAACAGCACTTTCAACTCAGCACTCTTTTCCTCACTCGGAACTCGGAACTAACTTCCCCCCACCCTCTTACCCACTCAGCACTCAGCACTCTGTTCCCTACTCTTCGTAGTCGAGGAGAACTTGCACCCACTGGGGAGGCATGGGGATCGGGTTGCCTAGGCGTTCGAGGAGGAGGAAAGCCACGAGGTGAACGACGAATAGGTAAATGGCGTTATTAATAATAACCAGAACTAGCGCGATCGCTTGAACGAGGGATAGGTTGGGTTGTGCGAGCAGACCGAGGCGAAGGAAAATCCATTCTAAGAGTTCTGTGACTTGTACCATCATATACGTCCACAGATCGTCGCCTAACAAAATTGAAACCAGCCAAATCCGGAAGAAGAAGCCAAAGGAGCCTAACAGAGTGCCTGTGGCAATGGAAATCCACCAAGCAGCCTGTCTGCGCCACATTGCGCCGAGTTGAATGCCTAAAAGACCAAAGGGAATTAGATATAAAATACTGCGGGTTGGCCCCATTAAGACGCTCAACAATAAACCCGAAACAATGGTGGCCATGCTGGCGCTGCGAACTCCCCAGCGCAGATAAACCAGAGCGATGGGTAGGGGAAAGAACATTCGCAATACAGGCCCCATTGGGAAGTAGTAGTTGACCAGCCAGATTAAACTGGCGGTACTGGCAAGAAAGGCGGTTTCGACTAGCGGTAGGGGACCTATTGGATCTTTGATTTCAGGAGGAGAGGTATTGTCTGGCTCTTGCGGGCGGTAGGGGGTGTTTTCTTCGTTTCGTTCATCCATCACTCAGTTTTGTCAACCATTAAACCCATTGAAACGGTCTGAGAATGCATTGTTCATGCCTTGGCTTGTAGAATCAGCACGGCACAGGGGGCATGATGCACGACATAATTACTGACGCTGCCTAACAACACCTCGGTAAGTCCATTATGTCCTCGACGACCGATGACAATTAAGTCGGCTTGCCAAGCGGCTGCTACTTCACAACAGCTTTGACCCACTAAACCAATCTTATACTCGGTTTGGGCTAGGATTTGGCGATCGCAACTTTGGCGGCTATAAGTTTGCAGCAATTGTTTTGCCTGTTCAATTTGCCGATCGATTAGGATTTGTTGGACTTGGTAGTCTCCCATATTAACGCCGGTCGCGATCCCCGGTTCGAGCGGCGAGCCAATCGCTGGCGCTCCTAAGAGTTCGCTACTGATGCAATGGAAGAGTTTGAGAGCTGCCCGATGAATTTGGGCCAGTTCTACCGCTTGGTTAAATACCGCTTGACTCAAGGGAGAATCATCAACCGCCGCCAGGATTTTCTGAAAACTCATAGCATATTGAGCTTGAACGCAGGATAGAACAACAGCATTAGACCATCAAGCGTTCGAGCGCGTGAAGTTCTGGAATGCAGAGGATATCGCGCTCGCGCACGATCAACCCTTTCTTTTCCAGCTTACTCAAAACGCGCGTTACTGTTTCCCGCGCCAGACCGCTGAGGCTGCTGAGTTCGCGATGGGGAAGGTTGGGAATTTCTACCCCTTCGGTGGTGCGTTTTCCTTGTCCATCGGCTAAAAATAGCAAAATATCGGCCACCCGCGAGGTACTGTCGGACTCGCGCAACCGCAAGCGACGGTTGACTTGACGCAAACGTCTGGCCATCAGTTGAGCGAGGCGAATCCCAGCCATCGGTTCGGTATGGATCAGTTGGACAAAATCCTGAGCGGGCATATTGCCAATCAGGGTGGGTGCTAGGGTAATCACATCTGTAGAGCGGGGGACTTCTTCAAGGGGAGCCATTTCGCCAAATAACTCGCCTTTACCGATAATGTTCAGGGTCACTTCCTTGCCGTCTAGATTATACGTCCGAATTTTGACCCAACCATCCAGAATGAAGTACACCGAGCTACCCCAATCATTTTCTAGCAAAATCACTTGATTGGACGGATGCGATCGCACCACAACATGAGCGATCGCTTTTTCGACAGTGGCTTCAGGAATGCCTTC
>JAAHGE010000166.1 GCA_010672635.1 Desertifilum sp. SIO1I2
TGATCGCCGCTTTGTATCAGCAGGGCATAGCAGTTAGCACTTGAGACTACAGCACCTTGCTATTGTTTCAAGTGCTAACTGCTATAGCCTGCTGATACAAAACGGCGATCGATAGCAGGTTGTACGACCTTAAACTCAGGGACAATAGCTCTATCTGTTTCGCTGGGGGAATGACCCAAGCTACCTCGATCTATGGCTAACATATACACGATTGAAATTCAACATCAAGGAACAACTCATACTCTAGAAGTTCCCGAAGATCAAACCATTTTGAGCGTAGCAGATGCGGCGGGTTTGGATCTACCGAGTTCTTGTCATGCTGGAGTTTGCACCACCTGTGCCGCTAAGATTTTAGAAGGAACGGTCGATCAAACCGATGGCATGGGAGTTGGTACAGAATTACAAGCGGAAGGCTATGTTTTATTGTGCGTTGCCTATCCGCGCTCTAATCTCAAAATTATTACTGAAAAAGAAGAAGAAGTTTATAACCGCCAGTTTGGGAAAGACTAGGCTTGAGTTCCGAGTTCCGAGTTTCGAGTTCCGAGTGGGTTCAAGAGTGCTTCTCTAAGTGCTGAGTGTAAAGTGCTGTTGCTTTAGCACACCAAGTAGCGGTGTGCTGAGTGGGAAGAGAGTGTTGAGTGCTTCTCTAAGTGCTGAGTGGGAAGAGAGTGCTGAGTCTCAACAGAGTGTTGAGTCTGAAGTTTCCCCCCATCCCCCCATCTCCCCATCCTCTTACCCCCAACTCCCTTCTTCCCAGTTGTATTTACCGAGGATAAATGACGATGACAACGCATTTTATTAGCGCAGAGATGGATTTGCAGGAAACGCCTGCGAAATTGCAAGCTGAAATTGAGGCAGAATTAGCGAAACGGGGAGAGCCGCTGCGTTGGGCGATTACTGAGGTTGATGAGGAACGCCAAAAGGTGCGCGTAGAAGCTGTTGTTACGGCTGAAGGCTAAACCTTGCTAAAACGTCCTTACACCGTTGTCTTGATGGTGCCTACGGGGATTGGGGCAAGTATTGGCGGCTATGCTGGGGATGCTTTACCTGTAGCCAGAGCGATCGCGCAAGTTGCCGATACCCTGATTACCCATCCTAATGTCCTCAATGGCGCTCAGTTGTATTGGAATTTACCCAACGCGCTGTATACCGAAGGCTACGGGTTAGATCGATTCGCCGCCGGGGTTTGGGGGTTGCGCCCAGTGGTGCAAAACCGGGTGGGGTTAATCTTAGATTGTGCCATTGAACCGGAGTTGCGCTTGCGTCACCTGCAAGCCGCCGATGCAACTCGCGCCACCTTGGGGTTAAATTTAACCGATTACCTCGTTACCGATGCCCCCTTAAACGTCGAGTTGCGCCAAGCTGAGGGGGGGAGCAGTTGGGGTACCATTGGCAACCCAGACAGCCTCCTACGAGCCGCAGAACGGTTGATTGAGCAAGCCCAAGCCACCGCGATCGCAGTGGTTGCCCGTTTCCCGGATGATAGTGGCAGCCAAACCTTGCAAAATTATCGCTACGGCCAAGGGGTAGACCCCATCGGCGGCGCGGAAGCTGTTATCAGCCATTTGGTTGTTCGCCAGTTTCGCCTTCCTTGTGCCCATGCACCAGCGTTGCTTCCTTTACCCCTCGATGCGGATATCTCCCCGCGTGCGGCGGCTGAAGAATTAGGCTATACCTTTTTACCTTGCGTTTTAGTAGGGTTAAGTCGCGCCCCACAGTTTGTTACTCTAGAAGATAGACCGCAAATTGGCGATCTTTGGGTAAACCAAGTCCATGCTGTCGTGATTCCTGCAACCGCCTGTGGCGGCAGCGGGGTTTTGAGTTTGAGTCAAACCCCGGCGCAAATCATCGCCGTGAATGAGAATCAAACCGAAATGCGATCGCCTCCAGAGCCTTTAGGTATCAAAGCCCTGCGAGTCAACTCGTATTTAGAGGCTTTAGGCGTTTTAGTTGCCCATCGTGCAGGCATTCACCCCAGTGCCTTGAATCCTCAAATTTCGTCGCTGCGAAGTTTATCCTAACTCGACATTCTTCGACTGTTGTCGCGTGCCAATGTTACAACCCCTATGAGTAACGATAAACCCGATATCGAACCGCTATCCCGAATGCAAGTGCTAATTGCAATGGGAGTAACAGCCGTTCTGCTTCTAATTGTGGCTAAGGTTTGGCTGCGTTTCGATTCTGTAGCCATTTTACCCGTTCAATGGTCGCTTCAAGAGTTACTATTAGGTGCAGGCATTGGGCTAGGGATTACGGCAGCAAGTTCGGTTGTCTATCGCCTCTGGCCGGCTTATCAACGCAGTGCAGATTTTTACCTCACTTTAGTCTTAAAACCGCTCGTATTCCCCGATTTAATTTGGTTAGGTTTGCTTCCCGGTTTAAGCGAAGAATTACTATTCCGGGGCGTGATGCTACCTGCTATTGGGTTAAATATCACGGGGTTGATTCTATCTAGCATTTGTTTTGGCGTATTGCACCTCAGCGGTAATAATCAATGGTCTTACGTCATTTGGGCAACTGCTGTCGGTTTAGTGTTTGGCTATAGTGCCTTAGCCACTGGTAATTTACTGGTTCCCATCATTGCCCATATCCTCACAAACTTTATTTCTAGCTTAATTTGGAAACTCAAAGAACCTTAAGCAACGTAGTGTTGGATACTTGAGGGATAGGATTGAAAGGCAACTCAAAAGTAAGAATAAAGCTAATTCTCAGATGCGATCGCCTCCGAGATAATGGTGAGGTTGCAGGCGGCGATGGAGGAGAGGGAATTGCTAAAACAAGGATAGAAACAGTAACTGAAAGCGCGTTTCTAGACTAGGAAGATGAACAAAACTCAAGAGTAAGCATCCATGAACGTGTCATTAACTCCAGAAATTGAACAGTTTATTCAAAGTCAGGTAGAAAGTGGAAAGTACACCTCGCCTGACGAAGTAATCCTAGCGGCACTTAGGGCGTTTGAGGAACGGGAACGCCTCTACAAAGGGCGCTTTGAGGAGTTAAAACGGGAAATTATGATTGGTGTTGAAGCCTCTGAGCGGGGAGAGGTTATTGACAGTGAGGCGGTTTTTAGCCAACTGAAACAGAAATTGCAACAGCTTCGCCAGCGCGAGGGAGAATGAGTAATCTGTGCAGGTTTACTGTTCCGGCTAGTCGAGATATTGAAACCCTTATTGACTATGTTGCTGGCAATAGTAGTTTAGGTGCAGCAGAGCGCTTGCTTAGCAAAATTAATCAAAAGTGTAGAACTTTAACCAGTTTTCCTAACATGGGGCGCAGGCGCGATGAGCTTTTGCCTTTTTTGAGGAGCTTTCCGGTTGATGATTACTTAATTTTTTATCGTCCAGTCGAAGGCGGGATTGAGATTTTGAGAGTTGTTAACGGTTATCGAGATTTAGAGGCGCTTTTCCAAGATGAAGATGAAGGCTAAAAGCAGGTAGCGCGATGCGATCGCATCTAAGGTTGCGATGAGGTTGCAGGCGCTGTCATCCCACAACTGAGTTCAATCAAAACACCCTGATTCAGTTTTTCAGATTGCGGTCCCAAATTCCAATATAGATGCGATTTTGGCGATCGCGCTGAATAACCCCCTCTAAATTTCCCGTACTGAAGGGATACTCATCAAACTGGCGACGCTGAACCCCCACTAAGCCATCTAACACCTCAACGGGGGCGGTTCCGCCAAACATCCCGTTCAGAGTGACTTGCATAGTTAAGGCATCAATAGAAGGAGAGAACGATACTTCAGTTTGGCGAACTTGTTGGCTACTCGGATCGATTAAATAGCCTAAATTCACCCGTTGATTTCGCAGATTGTAACTAATCGCCCTGGTATTCCACAACCCTTCAGAATCCTGATTCGGTTCTCCAAGGGCTGCAAAAATCTCATTTTCAGAAGTCCCCACTGGATACCCGCGCACGGGGGCATTCGGTCGATTATTATCGGGTTGCGGTTGTGGGGGGCGCGGGGGTGGAGAAGGGGCAGGAGAGGGGACTTCTACCACGGGGGGGAGGGGTGTGGGTTCCGGTGTTGGCGTCGGTTCCGGCGATGGGGCTGGCGGTTCCGGTGTGGGTTCCGGGCGCGGCGAGGGGGTAGCCTGGGGAAGCGTCGGGGTAACAGTCGGCGTTGGCGAACTCGGAGGCGAGGCGATGGGTTCCGGCTGACGCGCTTGGAAAATGGCGGCCCCAACCGCTAAGGTGGCAAAGGCAATAACAGCCCCTGTGGCTAACAGGAGGGTGTTGGCAGACTTGCGCGGTGGGGGAATCGCAACTGGGGCAGCTTGGGGCGTCACGGCGAAGGTAGCGGCGGTACTGGGGGAATGGAAACTAGCCGCTGGGGGCGGGCTGTTACTGGGGAGAAGTGCTAGCCAATCTTCAATCCGCTGCGGGCGATACTGGGATTCTACGGCCATTCCCCGCATAATAGCTTGGTTGAGGGCGGCACTCAGTTGGGGATTGAGGTCGCGGGGGGCAGGCATGGGATGGCGATCGCGTAAAATAGCAGCAATGGGTACGCGCGCCGTTACTAAAGCGTAGAGTGTCGCCGCTAGTCCGTAAACATCGGTAGCCGGGGTGCGCGGGGCGTGGGGTAGGTATTGTTCTAAGGGCGCGTAACCTTCCGAGACAAGGTTGGTATGGGTTTGGGCGGCGTTGGGGGTAAATTCTCGCGCAATGCCAAAGTCAATGAGAACCGCATCTTGGGTGCCTTGGCGCAACATAATATTGTGAGGTTTGACATCGCGGTGCAGCATCCCGTTTTGATGCACCACTTGCAAAGCGGCCCCAATTTGTTGAATATAGCGAATCGCGATCGCCTCGGCTAAGGGTCGGTCGGGAAATACGACTTCGGCAAGGGTCTGGCCTGGGATATAATCCATGACCATGTAGGGCAAGCCATCTTCGGTGAAGTAATCGCTAATGCGGACAATATGGGGATGAACGCAAGCCGCTAACCGCCGCGCTTCATCTTGAAACTTGCGCTGAAGATTGGCAAAGTCGGGATGTTGGCGCATCGCATCGTTAAGGGTTTTAATCACGACGACTTGATGCAGATAATGGTGGGTAGCTTTAAAGGTAATGCCAAAGCCGCCCTGTCCTAATTCTTGCTCTAGGGTATATTTTCCCCCTTGTAAGGTTTTGCCAATCAACGCATTCATAAAATAGGCGACAACTTCCGTTTGCTCTTTTTGCCACTCTAACTTACAAGTCTCTCAGAAGGGGGGGCGGTTCTTGCGCTAGGGTGTATAGCAATGTCCTAAGAAAGTGCGTTAGTGAAGCTATCCGTAGGAGTCGCCCTATGAGAACTGATAAAGTATGGCAAGATCCAACTCTCGTCAATCAGTTTTTGACGGGAGTGCGCGGCGGTATTCCGTTTGCATCCGAACAAATTCACCTGGCTTTGCGGGTGGTGGAGGCCGCTTGCACCCAGGTTAAGCGCGTGGCAGACTTAGGCTGTGGAGATGGCGTGCTGACTCAGGCAATTTTGATGCGCTATCCCCAAGCCATTGTGACGGCGATAGATTTCTCTGAACCCATGTTAGAACAGGCGCGGCAACGATTGCGATCGCAAAGCGCCCATGTGGAGTTTCGCCAAGCAGACTTACACAACTCGCAATGGTGTGAAGACTTAGAACCCTTTGATGCAATCATTTCGGGTTACTGCATTCATCACCTCCCGGATACTCGCAAGCGCCAACTCTACAGCGAAATCTATCACCTGATTAAACCGAAAGGCTGCTTTCTCAATATCGAACATGTTGCCTCATCTTCTGCGTGGGTGGAGTCGCTATTTAATGAGTTATTAGTAGACTCGCTGTATCAATGGCATCAAGACCAAGGGAAAACAGCCAGTAAAGTAGAAGTTGCAGAACGCTTTGTTTATCGAGAAGATAAAATAGCCAATATTCTCGCCCCTGTAGAGGTTCAGTGTCAGTGGTTGCGAGATATCGGTTTTCAAGAGGTCGATTGTTACTTTAAAGTCTTTGAGTTGGCTGTTTTTGGTGGCGTTCGCTATTAAAACAAAACTCAACCCTTTCACTCAACAGTCACAACTCCCAATGTTTGATGAATGCCTTACAAACTTCAGTTTCAGGTTTATCAGTATCCCTTTTATCCCCCCTTGCAAACACGCTATGGCATTTGGGAAAAACGCGAAGGCATTATTCTGCGTCTGAGTGATGAAACCGGGAGAGTCGGTTGGGGAGAAATTGCCCCGCTACCGTGGTTTGGTTCGGAAACCTTAGCCCAAGCCGTTGAATATTGTCGTCAATCTTCCACAGAAATTAATGAGTCAGATTTATGGGCAATTCCGGATAGTCTCTCGGCTTGTCAATTTGGGTTTCACTCGGCTTGGGAAGATTTGCAAAACCCCTCTCCTCCTCTGACTTCGCTGGCGTTTAGCGGGTTATTAGCCACCGGAGAAAAGGCGCTATCGGCTTGGCAATCTCTTTGGGAACAGGGCTATCGTACTTTTAAGTGGAAAATTGGCGTTTATCCGATTCAAGAAGAACTTAATTGGGTTCGTCAACTCATGCAAATGCTGCCCCAAGAGGCTAAACTTCGTTTGGATGCCAATGCAGGGTTAACCTGGGAAGATGCCAACCAATGGTTAGGGGTTTGCGATGAGTTAGGCATAGAATTTCTAGAACAACCTCTGCCAGTGAATTCGCTGGATGGGTTATTAGCTTTAAGTCAGCGATACCAAACTCCCCTAGCCCTGGATGAATCGGTTTCTACGCTAGCGCAAATTAAATATTGCTACGATCGCGGATGGCGCGGTATTTTTGTGGTTAAACCCAGTATTGTAGGAAGACCTCAAGGGGTGCGAGACTTTTGTCAGCAAACTCAAATTTGTATGGTTTTTTCCTCCGTTTTTGAAACGCCAGTGGGCAGAAAAGCGGCTTTAAAGCTGGCGAGAGAGTTATCTAACCCGAATTACGCGATTGGGTTTGGGGTTAATCATTGGTTAAAGGCTGAAGTTTTACCGCAATGTCAGGTTTAAATATTTTAGAGGAGTTGCAAGATCGAAGTACAGAAGATTGGTTAGTCTGCGATCCCAAAATACCGCTAGCTTCGCAGCAACTTTGGCAACTGACAGCGCGTTTATCGGGGGCGCTGATGCAGTTGCCCCAGAAGCCTAAGATTTTATTAATTGAGTCGCATCCCCTGCGGTTTCTCTCCGGTTTTTTAGCCTGCGTTGCCGCCAACTGTCCTGTTTTTTTAGGGAATCCGGCTTGGCAACAGGGAGAATGGCAGCAAGTGTTTGAGGGGGTTAAACCGAATCTGGTTTTAGGGAAGTGCCCCCCAGGATTGAGTCAAGATTATCCCATTTTAGAACTAGAAATAGATTCTGATTGGATTAGCTTAACGCAGGGCGATCGCACTTTTATAGACGACCCTCAATTACCCGATTTTGCCATTATGATTCCCACCGGCGGATCGTCGGGTCAAATTCGCTTTGTGGTTCACACTTGGGAAACTTTGTCTCACTCTGTTCAAGGATTGTCCGATTATTTCGGGCAACTTCCTATCCATTCCTATTGCGTTTTACCCCTTTATCATGTCAGTGGGTTAATGCAGTTTATGCGCTCGTTTCTCACGCGTGGAAAAATAATCGTAGAGTCGTTTAAGCAACTCAATACTCACTTCAATCCTCAAGTTTTCTTCATTTCGCTAGTTCCTACCCAACTGCAACGCCTGTTAACCCATCACTCAGAGTGGCTGGCTCAATTTCGCGCCGTCTTCCTAGGAGGTGCGCCAGCTTGGGAGGCGCTATTGATTGCGGCTAGGGAGGCTAAAATTCCGCTAGCTTTAACCTATGGCATGACGGAAACTGCCTCGCAAGTTGTCAGTTTAAAACCCCGCGATTTTCTTCAGGGAAATGGGAGTTGCGGTCAAGTTTTGCCCCATGCCAAGATTATGATTGCTAACGAGGTTGGGAAAGCATTAACCGCGAATCAAATGGGAATAGTTTGCTTAGAATCTCAATCCTTGATGCGGGGCTATTATCAGGATAATGTCCCGCTCAAGTCGCCTCTTGTCACCTTTCAATCTGACGATTTAGGGTATCTCGACGAGCAAGGTTACTTATATATTATTGGACGCAACAGTCAGAAAATTATTACCGGCGGCGAGAATGTATTTCCGGCGGAGGTAGAGGCGGCAATTTTAGCAACCCAACAGGTGCAAGATGTGTGTATTCTAGGAGTTCCCGATTCAGACTGGGGACAAGTTGTCACCGCCGTTTACGTACCTGGTTCTGTTGAGGTGAAACCCGCTACACTTAAAAGCGCGATCGCTTCTCTATTAGCCGCTTACAAGCACCCTAAATTATGGGTGGCGGTTAATTCTCTCCCTCGGAATGCTCAAGGCAAAATTAACCGCGAACAACTTCTTGCGATTGCACTCCTGCACCAACGCCGATAAAGTTTCTCGTCTTTGGGTTTTTGAAAACCCAAACGGTGCAGACTGCAAGCTTTGCAGGAATTGAACGAGGAGCAACAAACAGGCATACGGGTTCTCTTTGAATTAAAGCTCATCTACGGTTAATTGTTGAGCCATTTCCTGAGAGTAGACTTGCTCCCACAGATATTTAACATAGGACTTGGTTGAGGGCAGCGTATATCCTTTGTTTACTAAGTCTTCTGCGGTACGATCGAGAATGCGGGCATCCACTGCGCTTAAACGCTGGCGTCGATTCGTCGAGCAGAGCAGCCACATCAATTGATACATCATTTCTGGATCTTCCGTGGTGTGGGGATTTGACCCTTTTTCTGTCTCATGGGCGTGCAAGCGAGTCCAGTCCTCTAGCCGATCCCAATATCCTAAACTGCGGATATGGCTGTAAAAGTTTTGTTCAATTGTCATTGCGCGTAATTCCCTATAAAAGCCCCCTCATCAAGACGCTGCTGAGGGCTATCGATCCATTAAGTTAACTAAATATTAAGA